>JBFFND010000089.1:0-8056 GCA_041563375.1 Gammaproteobacteria bacterium
CGGTCCACAGGATATTGCCGGCGTGGCAGTCGCCATGGAGTCGAATGGGCTGGTACGGGCAGGCGGCAAAGCGCTGTTGTAACAGCGTGATCAGGTCCTGGCTCAGGCTGCGGTAGGCATCCTGCAGGTAATCCGGGATAAACTGCTGGCTGAGCAAATAGTCAGCGCTGGCAGTGGCAAATTCATCAAGGTTGATCGATGGCCGGTGAGCGAACAGCTGCTGCCCCGCGGCCAGGTGAATCCGTCCCAGGAAACGGCCGATCTGTTGCAGGTGCTGCGGATTATCCAGCTCGGCAATGCGCCCGCCACGCTGCGGATAGAGTGCAAAGCGGTAGCCCTGGTAGTCATGCAGAGTATGCTGGTTGAGGCGCAACGGCGCCACCACCGGGATTTCCAGCTGGGCCAGTGCCTCGGTGAATTCGTGCTCTTCCAGTATCTGTGCATCGCTCCAGCGATCTGGCCGGTAGTACTTGCCGATCAGCCGTGAGGTGGATTGATCCAGGCCAGAATGACTTAGACCGGGGTTATCCAGACTGCTATCAAGACCAATCTGGTATACGCGGTTTTCATAGGAATTAAGCGCAAAGATGCGGGCGTCGCTGTGCAACCCCAGTGATTCAACCGAATCGATGATCAGGTCCGGGCTGAGGCGGGCAAAGTCGTGCTGGGGATTATGCTCGTCCATCTAGCACGTCAGCTCGTTGTCCATCCCTGGACGGAGGACTTGCATCAGGATTTGAATTTGCGCAGCACCAGGCAGGCATTGGTGCCGCCGAAACCGAAGTTGTTGGTGAGCACGGTATTGAGCTCGACATTGTCACGGCGTTCAGTGACCAGTGGCATACCTTCCAGCTGTTCATCCAGGGTTTCTACATTGGCAGAGGCCTGGATAAAGTTGTTTTCCATCATCAGCATGCAGTAAATCGCTTCCTGCACACCGGCCGCGCCCAGTGAGTGGCCCGACAGTGATTTGCTCGAGCTGAACGGCGGTATGTTATCGCCAAAGGTCTGCTTGATCGCATTGGATTCGGCCACATCACCCACCGGTGTGCTGGTGCCGTGAGTATTGATGTAGTCGACGGGGGTGTCCACCGTGGCCAGTGCCTGCTGCATACAGCGTACCGCGCCTTCACCGGAAGGGGCGACCATGTCATGGCCATCGGAGGTGGCGCCATAGCCCACCACTTCGGCGTAGATTTTCGCGCCGCGGGCCAGTGCATGTTCCAGTTCTTCCAGGACCACCACGCCGCCGCCGCCGGCAATCACAAAGCCATCGCGATCCGCATCGTAGGGGCGTGAGGCCTTATCCGGGGTTTCATTGTATTTGGTGGAGAGCGCGCCCATGCCATCAAATAACATGCTCAGGCTCCAGTGTTCTTCCTCGCCGCCGCCGGCAAATACGATGTCCTGTTTGCCCATCTGGATCTGCTCAACGCCGTTACCGATACAGTGGGTGCCGGTGGCACAGGCGGAGCTGATGGAGTAGTTGACGCCCTTGATCTTGAACGGGGTCGCCAGGCAGGCAGATACCGTGCTCGACATGGTGCGCGGCACCATGTACGGGCCAACCCGGCGAATGCCTTTTTCACGCAGGGTGTCAGTGGCCACAATCTGGTTGCTGGGCGAACCGCCACCAGAGCCCATGATAATACCGCTGCGTTCATTGGATACCATCTCGTCAGTGAGACCGGCATCGTCAATTGCCTGCTGCATGGAGATATAGGCATAGGCTGCCGCATCGCCCATAAAGCGCTTAACCTTGCGGTCTATATGCGCATCCAGGTCGATATCCACCGAGCCCGCTACGTGGCTGCGCATGCCGACATTCTTGTATTCTTCCTGAAACTTGATGCCGGAACGGCCTTCACGTAGTGACTCGGTCACGCTTTCTTTGTCATTGCCCAGACAGGAAACAATGCCAAGCCCGGTGATTACAACTCGTTTCATCTGTGGATTACCTAAAAATCATCTGTTTTACTGAACAGGCCAACACGCAGGCCCTGTGCGGTGTAGATCTGTCGGCCATCAACGCTGACCGTGCCATCGGCAATACCCATAATCAGGCCGCGGGCAATTACCCGCTTGATATTGATCTGGTAGGTGACCTTTTTGGCCGTGGGCAGCACCTGTCCGGTGAATTTTACTTCACCAACACCCAGTGCACGACCTCTACCGGGGTGGCCTTTCCAGCCCAGGTAAAAGCCCACCAGCTGCCACATGGCGTCCAGGCCGAGACAGCCCGGCATCACCGGGTCGCCGGGGAAATGGCACTCGAAGAACCAGAGGTCAGGGGTAATGTCCAGTTCGGCCTTGATTTCGCCCTTGCCGTATTCACCGCCTTCTTCTGTAATCAGATTGATGCGGGACATCATCAGCATATTGGGAATTGGCAGTTGGGCATTGCCGGGGCCGAAAAGTTCGCCATAACCGCATTTCAGCAGTTCTTCGTAGCTATAGGAGCTTTGTTTCGTCATGGGTCAGGGTTGCCTTGGGTATACGTCTGTTCTTTGGGGGGTAGATTGTAACGGAAACTTGCCGCTGATGGTATTGCCAACTGCAGCAAGTGCTGTGCAGGGTCGCCCTGTGTGGCGCGAAATAGCGTATAAGTCCGCTAATTAACGCACTAAAGTGCAGGAGCACTTTGAACGAGCGCATGCTCGGCCCGAAGGGTGGAGCACAGGATGTGCGGAATCAATGAACGCGAACAACGCGAATAGACGCGATAAAAGCCTTATCCTGGCCAGTATTAGCGTTAATTCGCGTTGTTTGCGTTTTCATTTAAGTGTTTGGGTTTCCGGCTCTGGACAAAGGACTAACGACTTCTGAACACCGCACCTCCTGTGCATCTTTGCTACCGGCATCCATGCCTCTCGCAAAATACCGCACCTCCTGTGCATAACCGCTACCGGCGTCCTGCCTCTCGCGGAATACCGCACCTCCTGTGCATAAAAAAAGCCCTGCGGTGCAGGGCTGGAGTGATCTTTTTTACCCATATAATGCGGGTGTTGTACTGGCCTAGTCGGTATAGAACTGCTGGCTGAAATTCACCTGGGCCGTTATTGTTTCGCCATCCGGTGTGGCCTTGATATCAAACTTCAGGGTTTCGCGGTTGGAAACCTGTGCCTGGGCCAGGTAGTAAATGGCTTCACCGTCATGAATTTCCTTAAACTCCAGGTTCTTGGTCTGCCCACTCAGGTTGCTGGCAAAACCTTCAACTTTTGCCTTGACCGGTTTGCTGGCATCACCGTCTTTCTTCTGCACGGTAATATTGACCACCATACGATTATTGCGTCGCGTGAGTGAATAGGCCTTGGCGATTTCCGGGGTAAGAATGTCGCTTCTAAAGGCATTATAGTGGACAATATAGTTGCCGAAAGCCTTTGAATTTTCGGCAAATGCGGGGCTTGAAACAGCGCTTGTCAGCAGGAGGAGTAGGGTTAATAAGCTGGATTTAAGTGTAGTCATATGAATTCTCTCTCAACAAGTTGATCCCTGTAAACAACAACTATAGTCCATAAAATTGCGCTTTTCCGTGTCATTAGTCAATCTGCAAAATGACCGGATTGAGGTGGGTTTTCCATGCGCAGCAATGCGCTGTGGCAAGGTATAGTTACGGGCGCGCTGAATTAATTATTAGAATAGAAAAACGGGTAGTGATGTGCAAATCGATAGAAATCAACTGAAATTTCTGGTGCCGCTGAAACAGCTGCAGGCCGACCACCGCCGACAACTGACCGATCACGCCCATACACTTGAACTGGTTGCGGGTGAGCGCCTGTCAGCCACTGAGGAAGCTGGCTGGTTTGTTTACCTGCTGCGGGGGCGATTGAAGATTATCGGCAATGATCAGTCACTGTTACTCAAACACAGCGATGAGCGTGCGGTCCATCCGTTGTTTACCGAGGAGACGCAGCAAGGCCAGGTGGTGGCGGCGGACAGCCATTGCCTGCTGTTGCGGGTCGACAAGCCGATGTTCCACAGCCTGGTGCAGCGTGAGCTTCTCACCGGTGAAGAGGTGGAAAACGTCGAGATGAGCGAGGTTGAAGGTGCGCTGTTTAACGACATTATGCAGGCCTATAATTCCGCCAGCCTGCAATTACCCAGCCTGCCGGAAATTGCACTCAAGGTAAAAAAAGCACTGTCGCGTGATGACTCCAGTGCACTGGACGTGGCGCGCATCGTGGCGGCCGACCCGGTGATGGCAACACGGCTGATTGCGGTTGCCAATGGCCCGTTGAATCGTGGCGTCGAGCCGGTTACCAGTATCCAGCAGGCGGTGGTTCGGCTGGGTGTGCAGGTGTGCAAGAACCTGGTGATGAGTTTTGCCATGAGCCAGCTGTTTAAAAGCCAGTCCAGCCAGCTTAATCAACGCATGCAGCAGCTGTATGACAGAAGTGTCGATGTAGCGGCGATCGCTTTTGCCCTGTCGCGTCACAGTGCTCAGCTCAATCCGGATCATGTGTTACTGGCGGGGTTATTACATGATATCGGTGAGGTGCCCATACTGGCGCACATTGAAAAAACCGGACTGCTGGTGGAAAGTGAAAGCGAGCTGGATGCAATCATTGCGCGTCTTAAAGGTTTTGTCGGGGCGATGGTGGTGCGCCACTGGGAGTTGCCGGTTGATTTTCTTAATGTGGTGGAAAATTACGATGACTGGCAGCGCAATACGGGCCAGCAGGTAGATGTGAGTGACCTGGTTACCGCGGCGGCGATTTACAGCCGACTCAAACGCCATGAGCTGAAAGGCCTGCCAAAAATTGAACAGGTACCGGCCTTTGCAAAAATTTTCCCGGCCAGACACGATACACAGTTTATTCATGAAGTGCTGGAAAGCGCCCATGATGAAGTGGTGTCGATTATGCAGTTATTGCGGATGTAGTCCGGCTGAGAACAGAAGTATTTAAAAGATGAGCTGGCGTTGCTGGTTGCCAGCGACGCCAGGCAGCTGGCTGGATCTGCTTATTCGAAATTGCGGATAACCCCGGCAACCACGCCCAGTACCTGAACGTCTTCATTCTTTAGAATAATCGGTTCCATATCCGGGTTGGCAGGTTGCGGGCGAATGCCATCGGCCTCAATATAAAATTTCTTCAGTGTCACCTGTTCGTTATTGATCAGCGCTACCACCGACTGGCCGTTTTCTGCGGTGATACGTTTCTCCACCACAATGATGTCGCCATCAAGAATATTGTCGTCAATCATCGAGCTGCCCTGTACCCGCAGCGCATAGGTGTTTTTGCGTACCATATTGGCAGGTACACGAATCAGTTCCTGGTCTTCAACACATTCAATCGGGTTGCCGGCGGTGACTTTTCCCAGTAATGGAATTTCCAGCATTTCGGTTGAGTCCAGCAGGGATTCGTCCAGTTCGGCGGGCCATACCGGGCGTTGTGACTTGCTGAGTAACAGGCTGACGTTGTTCATATTGTTTTTATATCCATTTAGCGTGGTTGGCTTGTTGCTGATTCAATAGTAGAACAAATCAGGCCGATATCAAGTAAACGATTTAAACAGTTCGCCAATCGCCTGGGACAGTTTCTCCGAGCGTTCGGTGTTTCTGATCGCCTGGTGAATGCAGTCCTGCATGCCGGGAATATTAATCAGGTCGACAATCACCAGGTTGAAAAAGGTCTGGCCCTCGCTGCAGTTCGCCAGGGCTTCGAGAAACAGTGCAATGGTGTCCGGGTTCTGCAGTGCCAGCCAGCTGCGGCCGGAAATCGAGGCCAGTACTTCGGGGTTGCTGCCGCAGGGGGATTGTAAAATTTTCTGCAGTTGTTGGGTCAGCAGTTCACTGTGCTGTGTATTGGAAATGGCACGGATGCACAGTGAAATAAAGTTGGCATTGCAGTTGTCTTTTGCCAGTTCCTGTTCGATCAGCGTGGCCACCGCGCGGGTGATCTGTTCGTCTACTGCTTCGTGTTCCAGGCACTGTGCCAGGGCTTCAAATGGTTGTGCTGGCATCTGCTCGATGGCAGCCGGCAACAGTGCTGCGTTATCGCCTTCATCCAGGCGTGCACAGACATCGGCAATGCCCTGGAAACCGACAAAGGCCCACTGGTCATAGCCGGGCTTGCCGGCGAAATAATCCCGTGCATGTTCGTAATAACTGGAGGCTGGTTTGCCCAGCAGTTTTGCCGCCTTGGCATGAAAGCAGGCCATGTGTTCCTGCTTGGGCTTGAAACCATAGGGGTTGCTTTCATCATTCTGCTCGGCCTGCTCACGGTTAATCAGACGCAGCACAAAATCATCGCGGATGCCGGCCGTCAGTTTTCCGGTGGCATCCAGTGGAAAACGCAGAAACCAGATCACCAGTTCGTCGTTCTCTTTTTCATTCCATACCACAAAACCCAGCCAGGCCTGTTGCTGCAGCGGCAGTGGATAGGCGAGTTCGCCCTGTTCAAAAGCCTGAAAAACATCCCGCGGGATTTCCTCGATACGGCGTCCCATATCGAATACGCTAAACTGTGTACCGGCCTGATCCAGAAAATCGGTGATGCCGTTTATTTCACTCATAAGGCTTCCTCAATCACAACTCGAATCCGCTTCGAGTGGCAGCCGCGCTCAGTCGGGCGAACTGCACTACAGTGGTTAATCACTGTGGTTAATATTTATTACTGTCGGTTATTTTATTGCACTCGTGTGTGCACTGGCCGTTTATTAGTCGATGGCAAAGTGAATGCTTTGCAGCTGGTTTAAACCAGTTTTAACGCACCCTTAGACGCCTGCAGGCTGTGTTCACCCTGTAGAAACGCCTCGACTTCACGGCCGCCGTGCTTGTAGCGCCAGCCCTGCATCAGAGGTACATCGTGCTCGCCCTGCAATACATCTTCCAGCTCTTTGCGTGATGCCAGGTTCAGCGGGGTAATGCTGTGCTCATCGGCTTTTAATTTTAAAATGGCATTCAGCACATCGACAAGCGCTTCTTCGCGCATATTGAGTTTGCGGCGTTTTGTCAGTTTCGGCCATTGTTCCTGCGGTAGCTGCATCGCCTGGTTCATCTGCGCCAGTAACTGTGCGGCATCGTCATTGCTCAGGCGCGTTTTATTCAGTGAACGCAGGCGGGTAATTTTTTCCACACTGTCGGGTTTGATGCGTGCAATGTCGATCAGCGCATCATCGGAAATAATCCGCCGACGTGGACGGTTACGTTTTTGTGCGACCTGTTCACGCCAGTCCGCCAGTGCCTGCAGTATCGCCAGCTGTACCCCCCTGAGTCGCTGGTTACCCTTGACCTTTTTCCAGATGCTGTGGTTATCGACAGTGAAATGCGTCGGCTTGCACAGATTGGCAAAATCATCATCCAGCCAGTTCAGCCGATTGAGTTTGTCCAGCTGGGTATGCATTTTCTGATAGGCCTGGGCGAGGTAATACACATCGCTTGCTGCATACTGCAGTTGCTCCTGGCTTAGCGGGCGTTTCAGCCAGTCGGTGCGCGACTGTGATTTATCAATTTCGACATCCAGTTCTTTCTGGATCAGTGCGGCGTAGCCGATCTGGTCGCCATAGCCCAGCAGGCCGGCGGCAATCTGGGTATCGAACACCGGCCAGGGCAGGGTCTGGAATAACTGGTTAAAAATTTCCAGGTCCTGGTAGGAGGCGTGCAGTACCTTGATAATCTGCGGGTTTTTCAGCAGTGCGATAAAGGGCGAAAAATCCTTGATGCTTAAGGGATCAACGCAGTAGGTGGCATCGCCATCTGACAGCTGAATCAGTGCCAGCTCCGGGTAATAGGTGGTTTCGCGGTGAAACTCGGTGTCGATACACACCACCTTGCTGGCACTCAGTGCATCGCAGGTTTGTGCAAGCGACTGGTCAGAATCGATATAGGTAATATCCATAGATCAGCAAACTTGTGAAATTTTAAACAGCCGTCATTGTACAGATAAATAGCCGCTGAAATTTGATTATTTCGGCGTGCTGGCTGATCGGGAGCGATACATGCTATTGCTTTGGGCCGAGCAATTCGATCTGGTAACCGTCGGGATCCGCGACAAACGCGATAATGGTGCTGCCTGCGTTCATCGGGCCGGCATCACGGATGATCTTGCCGCCC
>JBFFND010000090.1:0-7962 GCA_041563375.1 Gammaproteobacteria bacterium
CACGTAGCTGTGGGCCCTCCCAACCGATCACTGCAGCATTCTGTTGGTTATTGTAACAGGCCAACAAGCATCACTACGGCAGCAGCCGTCGCGCTAAGCGTACGTATTGTGTTAAGCCTGGTCCATCGATCAAGGTAGTGTTGCCAGCTATCACTGGCCGCCGGATTCTTGGCCGAAATCGCAGCCAGCTGATTATTCAATGGCACATTACCCATGCCTGTCAGCATAAATGTACCGACGATATACAACGCAGCGCCGACCAGGTAATAAGGTGCAGCGGGCATTTCCCATCCCCTGACGGCAAGAATAGTCACCAGCAGGGAAATGATGGTCGTGCCCATGAATACACCCAGAAATACCGGATTCAACACAGCAACGTTGATTGACTGCATCGCCGTTATGCCCTGCGATGCAGGCAGGCGTGCCAGTGCTTTCATAATGAAACTAGAAAAAGCGAGGAAAATACCCGCGATCAACGCGGAGCCGATCAACGCAAGGATAACTGTCACCGTGGTCAGGGTATTCATGCCACATCCTCCCTGTCATTTCGGTTCCAGTTACCACGTGCCGCAATGCGCCGCGCAAAATCACGGAAGTCGGCAGGTTCACGACCCAGTGCGCGCTGTACTCCATCACTGAGGCTGGCGTTGCGCCCATCCAGCACGGTCTCGAAAAGATAATTCAGCAGCCAGGCGATATCCGCGGGTGCACCCGAATCGGTGATTGCCTGGTTGAAGTCGGCTCTGGGTATCTGGATGAATTGCACATCGCGATCGATCACCGCGGAAATTTCCTGCGCCAGTTCGGTGAACGTCATCAGGCGAGGGCCGGTGACTTCATACACTTCGTAGGCGTGGCCTTCCTCGGTCAATGCGGCTGCCGCGACATCGGCGATATCATTGACGTCGATAAACGGCTCCGGGATATTTTCAGCCGGTAGTGTGATCACGCCGTTCAGCACCATGTCGAGAAACTCACCTTCTGAAAAGTTCTGCATGAACCAGCTGGCGCGCACGATTGTCCACTCCGCATCGGTGGCCTGGACAATCTGTTCGCAGGCCTGGGCTTCCTGCTCGCCGCGACCCGATA
The DNA here is from genome assembly GCA_041563375.1 of Gammaproteobacteria bacterium. Taxonomy (GTDB): domain Bacteria; phylum Pseudomonadota; class Gammaproteobacteria; order SZUA-229; family SZUA-229; genus SZUA-229. Next base: position 1,090 of record JBFFND010000090.1, read on the forward strand.
ACAGCACCAGTCTTGTTACGCCCCGTGACACGGCCAGCTCAACGAAGCGATGTATGGCATCTGTGGCACCGGGTATGGCGAGATCCGGTGCAAAGCTGATATAGGCCGCCGTCACGCCTTCGAGGATCTCATCCCAGTTGTGTGGATCATTCCAGTTGAATGACGGGCTTGCCGAGCGCGATGCGATACGGGTTTCAATGCCGCGTGCCTGTAAGCGTTCTGCGACACGGCGGCCGGTTTTACCGGTACCACCCAGTACCAGCGTAATGCCATGCTTATCATTTGATGTAGTGGTTTGTGGTTCCATAACTGTCTCCTGGTGTTATTGAGTCCCGGGTTTACTAAAGTGAAACGATGCCGAGTTGCTGAAACAGGGTTAACTGGTCAAGCAGCTCCCATTCCTCGATGATTTGTCCATTCTCTAAACGGCTGCATATCATCCCGTTTATGTTTACCTGGTTACCGGTTGGCGGAATCCCCATCAGTTCGTTTTCATGTGTACCGCTAAGCGTGAATAAAAGTACGGCTCTGTTATCTGTACAAATCAGCTCATCGATTTTCACCTGCAGGTTGGGGAAGGCCGTCTGGTAGTCAGTAAATAATTCCCTGAGCGCCTGTCTCCCGTGCAGTGTCTGTCCGGGTGCGCGATACACGTAATCCGGATGAATAATCTGGTCGATGACTGCGAGGCATTTGTTGTTGATCACCTCTTCGACAAGGCGACGCATTGTGTCTGCATTGGTTTGTGACATGGTCATTTCCTCTGTAACTGTTAATTTAAATATTGTTTGTTCAGCTACAGATAAATGTATGAAACAAGCCGCTGAGACACCATTTCTGGAATACTCAGATTCATACGCATTCGTATATAATTAGTCGTATGGATAATTTGGCTGGATTACTGGATGCGCCGCGTGCCCGTGGTGCCTTTGCGTTGCGTGCTGTGATGCGTTCGCCATGGTCGCTGAGAGACCTCGCCGATTCGCCGCTGACGCTGATTGCGGGTGTTGCGGGAACATTGTGGGTCGTGCCTGATGATGGTGAGCCATTCCAGCTCGGGCCTGGAGATATCGCGGTTATACGTACACCGTTACGATACAACCTTGCAGATGCGCCGGGTACACCCCCGCAGATGATTGTGCACCCGGGGCAACAGTGTTGTGACCTGGAAGGGAACTCATTGCATGAGACGATGATGCATGGCGTGAGAACCTGGGGTAACGATGCAGAAGGTTCTACGTTGTTTCTGGTTGGCGCTTATGAACACTTCAGTGATATTAGTGACCGACTGTTACGTGCCTTACCCCCCGTACTCTCCCTGACGCATAATGACTGGGAGTCGCCACTGGTTGGCTTGCTATGTGAAGAAGTTATTAAAGATGAGCCGGGACAGGCCGCTGTACTGGATCGGTTACTCGACTTGCTGGTGACGGCTGTACTGAAAGCCTGGTTTGCGCAACAGGATTCGAACCAGCCCGAATACTGGCGCTACCAGGGTGATCGCATTGTCGAGCGTGTGCTACATGCCATGCATGGTAATCCGGCACACCCATGGACACTGCAAGAGCTTGCAACGGCATCGGGGGCATCACGCGCATCACTGGCGCGACGCTTTCAGGAGCTGGTGGGTGAAGCGCCCATGACTTTCCTGAAGAACTGGCGCATGGCGCTGGCGGCCGACCTGTTGTGCCAGCCGGATGAGTCGGTAAGCAGCGTGGCCGAGAAGGTTGGCTATGCAACACCCTACGCATTCAGTGCCGCGTTCAAGCGTGTGCGAGGCATGAGTCCCCAGGCGCATCGTAAGACGATGCGCGCATCTGTCTAGCGTTGTGAAATAAAGGGTAAATCTTAAACGGGGTGAGAAAATTCTTAATGGAGGATGCCGGGAAAAGGCAAGCGGTGGATCCGTTTCGCTTGATCCATCCTACGACTACTGGCTTTCGACCATCGATTAAAGGCTTTAACGCAGCAGCATTGCAAAAAGGGGACGTTTACCTTTTTCTTATTTATTGCCTCTAAGCCAATAGAAACCGCCGGCAGATGACGCGCTTAATGCAAGTATGATTACAATAATGCCGGTTATGGTTAAACTTGAATAGTCCATGGCGGAATACATCATGCTGCTGACAGTAATTACTCCCACAGCAAGGCAATGAAGCCATACCTTTACACTGCCATGCATGTTAGCAATAGTTGCAGTGACATAGCCACCGGCAAACAATGTCAGCATAAAAACAGGCAGGCCAACCACATATCTAAATAAGCCGGTTATTTCATTTAAAAATGGAAAATCGACTGCCAGTGAATTATAACCAACAGCGATAAATATATAGATTAAGCCAAGCAGCGAAATAACAGCGAGAACAAATACACTACCGGCAACAATTGCTTTTATACTTTTCATTGGTGCCTCCAGGTGTTCGGGATAGATAGTGATAAGGTGTCGAAGGGTGTTGTTTTTTTAAACACCCCTGGAGCCGCTTTGTTTGGCAATCCGGTGGATCCGCTGCGCTTGACCCACCCTACGACCATCGACTAACGACTAACGACTAACGACTCTGCCTAGCGCAGCACCATCACCGGTGCCTTGCCTTCGCTGATGCGGGTGCAGGCAATCGCGGCGTATTCGATTTTCAGGCGGCTGTAGACATCATCCAGTGCCATGCCCAGTACATGGCTGGTGATGGCGCGGATGACCCCGGCGTGGGCCACCACCAGCACATGCTGGCCGTGATGGTTTTCCGCAATCTCGGTGTAGACCTCGGCAATGCGCTGTGCAAATTCATGCAGCGGTTCAGCACCTGGCGGGCGGTTATTTACCGGGTCGCTTAAAAAGGCCTGCAATGCGCCGCGCTCATTGGCTTCGATGTCATCCGGGGTACGGCCCTCCCATTCACCGAAGCCGATTTCTTTCAGGTTGTCATTGATGCTGAAGGGGATGTCCAGCGACTCGGACAGTGCCTTGGAGAACTCCGCGCAACGCAGCAGGGGTGAGCTGACAATCTGTTGCCAGGGTGCGTCGTCAGGAATGGCATTCCACATCTGTTGCCAGCCGGTCTGGCTGAGTGGGTCGTCAACGCCGCTGCCGCGATAGCGGCGGCCACCTTCGGGTTCGCCGTGGCGAATAATATCAATCTGTGTCTGTTTCACGCGTATGTTCTTTGGAGTTAGCCTGGTTAATTGGGCTGTCAGGCGACCAGGCCTGTCAGGGTTAAAATGGCCACCGCGGCCAGCCATACCACCAGGGTTCTCAGTACCAGCGCACGGGCGGAGCGCACACAGGCGGTTTCATCGCCGGGGCTACAATCCTTGAGCGCGCCCTGGCCAGCGGTGATCAGGCTCAGGTAATTGGCTTCGCGCAGGTCGGCGTGCCGTGCCTTACTGCTGTATTCGTGTTTGGCGCCTTCATAGTCACCGGTCAGCGCATAACCAATCGCCACCAGGTGTGCCGGTGCCCAGGCCAGTATCGCCTGCAGCTGCGAGGCAGCCATGGCCAGCATGGGCTGTTGCGTGGTGCGCATAGTGTGGCTGGTGAGGCGATACAGCAGTGCACCCAGCGGACCCAGCAGCACAAACCAGAAAATCACCGCAAACACGCGATCATTGGACTCGTGCAGCACGGCGCGCATCACCCCCAGGGTTTGCTGATCCGGGTCATCCGCTGCTTCCTGCTGCATGATCAGGCTGGCCTCATGGCGGGCACCTGCTTCATCGCCGTTCTCCCGTGCGGCCAGGTAGCGATCCACCTGGCGGTTGATATCCAGCGGTCCCAGGCAGTAGGCAAATACCACGATGCCGAACAGTAATTCAACCAGTCCCAGCAGGCTGCCGGCAAACCAGAATTGCAGAACCCCGGTCGCTATTAGCAGCGGTAACAGCATCAGCAGTAAGGCGCTTTTGGGCTGTTCGTTCGAGTCCAGCGGCAGGCTGCCGAGCAGCCACTCACTGTAGCGATCGTACCAGTCGAAATTGCGCAGGTTTTCCAGGGTGTCGCTGACCCGTTCAAATATAATTCCAAATAGAATGCAGATAAGTGCCATGGTTTATGCTTGCAGTTTGTTGAGTTGCTGTTGCAGTTCGCTCCACATAAATGCGGGGCCTGGATCGGTTTTACGCCCCGGGGCGATATCGCTGTGGCCGGTTATAGCATCTTTGGCGATGTCTGGATAGCAGCGCTGCAGTTCGTGGATCAGGCTGGCCAGCTGCTGGTACTGCACCGGCTCGTAGGGGATCTCGTCGGTGCCTTCCAGCTCAATGCCGATACTGAAGTCGTTGCAGCGCGATTCGCCGCAATAGGCAGATGCCCCGGCGTGCCAGGCGCGTTGATCAAAGGGGACATACTGAATGATTTCGCCGTCGCGGCGAATCAGTACGTGGGATGATACCCGCAGCTGATGGATCTCGGCAAAATACGGGTGCTGCGCCGGGTCAAGCTGGTTGGTAAACAGCTGGCTGATATAGGGGCCGCCGAACTCTCCCGGTGGCAGGCTGATATTGTGCACCACAATCAGGCGAATGCAGTGCTCGTCGGGACGGGCATCGCAATTCGCCGAGGGGATCTGTGTGGCCTGCTCAAGCAGTCCGGTTTTTGTGTTTATTTTCATTGGCTTAAGTTTATCAGTGTGGGACAGGCAAGGCTACAGAATGAAAATATTGCGGATGAGGTATATCGAAAACAGGGTGGAGCCGATACACTAGCCCACTGTTGTTTGCCGATCACCGCCTGCGTTTATGTCCGATTTTTCCAGCCCGTCCAGCTTTAATTCCAGTACACACCCATTAGCCGGGCTGAATCCCCAGCAGCGGGCGGCGGTGGAGTATATTTCCGGGCCGATGCTGGTGCTGGCGGGTGCGGGCAGTGGCAAAACCCGGGTGATTACGCAGAAAATCGCCTACCTGATCCGCGACTGCCAGATCAAGCCGGTTCACATTGCCGCAGTGACCTTTACCAATAAGGCGGCGCGGGAGATGAAAGCCCGTGTTGCCGGGTTGCTGGGCAAGGGCGAAACCCGCGGGCTGATTGTCTCTACCTTCCATAACCTCGGCCTGCGCATACTGGGGCTGGAACACAAGCACCTGGGCTACAAGGCGGGTTTCAGTGTGTTTGACTCCACCGACACCATGGTGATGATCAAGGGGCTGTATGCGCGGGAGTCCTTAAGTAATGTGGATGATGCGGAAGAAGCCCGCTGGCAGATCTCGCGCTGGAAAAACGATTTTATTTCACCGGAACAGGCGGTGTCGCTGGCGGAAAATGATACCGAGCTGAAACACGCGATGTTATACGGCCGTTACCAGCGCCAGCTAAAAGCCTATAACGCCTTTGATTTCGACGACCTGATCCTGCAGCCGGTGGTGCTGTTCCAGCAGCACCCGCAGGTGCTGGAAAAATGGCAGAAGCGTATTCATTACCTGCTGGTGGATGAGTACCAGGACACCAATGCCAGCCAGTACCAGCTGGTCAAACTGTTGCTGGGTGGTCATGCGCGCCTGACCGCGGTGGGTGACGACGACCAGTCGGTCTATGCCTGGCGCGGTGCGCGGCCGGAAAACCTGGCGTTGTTACACCAGGACTATCCCGGCCTGAAGCTGATCAAGCTGGAGCAGAACTACCGCTCCACCTCGCGCATTCTGAAATGCGCCAACCACCTGATCAAAAACAACCCCCATACCTTTGAAAAACAGCTGTGGTCCGATCTGGGGCTGGGTGAAAACATTCGCATTGTCGAATGCACCAGTGCCGAAGGTGAAGCGGAACGGGTCACCGTCGAGCTCAATACCCACAAGTTTCAGAAGCGGACCAAGTTCGGTGAGTATGCAATTCTGTACCGTGGCAATCACCAGTCGCGGATATTTGAAAAATACCTGCGGGAAATGCAGATTCCCTACGTGGTCAGTGGTGGCACCTCGTTTTTCGAGCGTGCCGAAGTGAAAGACATCATGGCCTATATGCGCCTGCTGGCTAACCCGGATGATGACACCGCATTTCTGCGCATTGTGAATACACCGCGCCGTGAAATCGGTGCCGGCACCCTGGAAAAACTGGGCGAGTATGCCAACAGCCGCGACATCAGTTTATTTGCCGCCACCTTTGAAATGGGCCTGTCCCAGGTCATGAATGAACGCAGTATCAATAAACTGCAGAATTTCACCAACTGGGTTAATTTACTCAGTGATAATGCCGCGCGCGGCAACCCGGTTGAAGTGGTCAAGGATATGGTCAATGAAATCGGTTATCTGCACTGGCTGGAAGACCAGTGCAGTGATCTGAAAGTGGCGGAAAAGCGCATGGAAAATGTGTATGAACTCACCGACTGGCTGGCACGTTTATACAAGGATGAAAAGGGCAAAAACCTGGGCGAGCTGGTGGCGCATATGAGCCTGATGGATATTCTGGAGCGCAACAAGGAAGAAGATAAAAGTGACGCGGTAAGTTTAATGACGCTGCACGCCGCCAAGGGGCTGGAATTTCCCTATGTATTTATGGTGGGCGTGGAAGAAGAAACCCTGCCTCATCGCACCAGTATTATGGAAGATAACCTGGAAGAAGAACGTCGCCTGACCTATGTAGGTATTACCCGCGCACAGAAGCAGTTGATGATTACCTATGCCAAACGCCGTCGTCGCTACGGTGAAGACATCGAATGCGAACCCAGCCGTTTTCTCAACGAACTGCCGGAAGATGAAATTGAATGGGCGGGTGGTGAACGCAAGCTGGATGAGGCCACCTCCAAACAGCGCGGGCGTGAACACCTGGCGGCATTGAAAGATATGCTGGCCTGATAACCCGGGTCAGGTAACCCGGGCCAGTGGAGCCTTTTAGAACCGGGTTGTGATACCGAGGTTTATAGCGGTGTATTCAAACGCATCTTC
>JBFFND010000091.1:0-7955 GCA_041563375.1 Gammaproteobacteria bacterium
AACACCCGCCCCCGCGCAGTGGAGATCATGGTGGATGGCGGCCAGGTGCATGTGATTCGCCTGCGCGAAAACCTGGATCAGCTGTTAGAAGGCGAGAGCCTGCTGCCAGCCGGGTGAGCCTGTTCAGGGTTGGCGTTTGAACCTGCTGTCATGACAGATATGACAGTAGAATTACCTGTCATGACATGTCATGACAGGCGCCCCGCCGATTTTCCTGCGGGGCACAACTCCTCTGCTCTATCCTTTTGATTCCTTTATGATTTTATTTGCAAGGCGAGTTGGCATAATGTCTGCTGTGTAGTTTGTTATATGCGTGCTGCATATAAATACTGCGCAATCCGACAGTGTTAACGGGTGGTTGTGCGGTGCGCTAACTACAGTAACGCCATCAGGCAAAATGGAGGCATTTATGAACTCAGGCTTAAACTGGCTGGTCGCAGTCTTTATGGCAGTCGCCCTGTCTGCCTGTGCGACCGGTGGCTCGTCACCGGCGGATACAGCGGCCGGGCAGCCGGCGGGTGCGCCAGCGACGAGCAAGCCGGCAACCATTAATGAGCCGGGGTGCGATTAAAGCCCTCGAAAGATGCAGAACACCTATAAAAATACCAACAAAACGCAAAATCACGGAGTCCAACCATGAATATTAAACATCTGTTTTCCACCGCTGTGTTAACCCTTGGCCTGCTTGCGCAACCGGTCTATGCGGAAGAGCTTAAAGTAAAGATTACCCCGGAGCTGGGCAGTGTGGATGTGAAGCACAACGGCAAAACCGTTACTATCAAGCGTGATCAGAACAATGATAACAAGGTGGTTGATGACTTCGCCAAAACCTCGCGTAACTGTCCGCCATTCTGTATTCAGCCTATGTCACTCGCACCTGGTGTTGAAACCATTGGCGAAGTGGAAATGCTGGATTACCTGAAACAGGTGTCTTCCGGTGACAAGTCGGTTCTGGTGATTGATTCGCGCACGCCCGACTGGGTCAAGCGTGGCACTATCCCTGGTTCTATCAATGTTCCCTGGACAAAACTCAACCCGGCCCGCGGTGCGGCACCGTTCGATATTATCGATATCCTCACCGGTCAGTTCGATGTGAGGGAACAGGAAGGCCTGTTTGATTACTCCGGCGCAAAAACCCTGGTGATGTTCTGTAATGGCATGTGGTGTGGTCAGTCGCCTGCAAATATCCGCACCCTGCTGGATTTCGGTTACCCCGCACATAAAATCAAATGGTATCGCGGCGGTATGCAGAACTGGTCCAACCTGGGCTTTACTACAGTAAAATAATCACAGTGAAATAATTGCGGTGAGCTCAGTGGTAAACACTGCGCTACGCAGCAAAACGGCAATTGCCGTGACTGGAACCCCGAACCACAAGGCTCGGGGTTTTTTATGCACAGGATGTGCGGTATTTATGAAGTCATTAGTCGTTAGTCCTGGGTCATTAGTCAAACGACAAAGACCAAAGACTAACGACCAACGACTAAAGACTAATCGTCTGTTTAAGGTGGCGGTAAATCGTGCGTTCGCTGACACCCAGTTGCTGTGCTGCCGCCAGCCGGTGCCCATTGCATTGTTCCAGGGCCTGTAAGATCTGCGCAGTGCTAAGGCGTGAGCTTTTTGTCTGTAGTGGATTGGCGGGGCTGGCTTGCGCTTCTGGCATTGCCGCCTTGTTCTGTTGTTCAAACACGACCAGTTCCGCGCTGATCGGCGCTTTACCTGCAAGTATCACCGCACGTTCCAGTATATTTCTCAGTTCGCGGATATTGCCGGGGTAATCATGGCTGAGCAGTTTTTCTATCACCTCAGGTGACAGGGGTAACTGGGCTTCGCCTTCCAGCGTCTGTGCCAGAAACGACTCTGCCAGTAGCGGGATGTCACCCTTGCGCTCACGTAGCGGGGGTAATTTAACCGGAAATGCGCTGAGTCGATAATACAGGTCTTCGCGCAGGGTCCGGTCCTTTAGCATCTGCTGCGGGTCACGATTGGTGGCGGCAATAATGCGCACATCCACTTTTATATATTCCTGGCCACCCAGCCGACGGAAACTGCCGGTTTCCAGTGCGCGCAGTAGCTTGGTCTGCAGGTGCAGCGGCAGTTCGCCGATTTCATCAATAAACAGCGTGCCCTTGTCGGCCAGCTCGAACAGCCCGGTTTTGCGCTTGTCGGCACCGGTGAAGGCGCCTTTTTCATGGCCGAACAGTTCGCTTTCAATCAGGTTTTCCCCCAGTACGCCGCAGTCCACCACCACAAAATCATTGCGTGCGCGGGGCGAGTTCTGGTGGATATAGCGGGCGGCGCAATCCTTGCCCACGCCGGATTCACCCAGCAGTAATACGGTGGACGAGGAGGGTGCAACACGGTAGAGAATGCTCATCAGGCGCAGCGCGACCTTGGAGCGACCGAGCAGAATCTGTTCGTTATCGGGCTCCCTGGCAATCGGCTGGATCGCTTCTGCCATATAGAGTACGTTGCCCTGTTCACCGAAAATGGGTGAGGCGGCGAGCTGCACATGTTCATCCACCTCGCCGTGGCGATGGATATGCATGACCGAGGTGGGCTTGCCGGTGCTAATCACTTCTTCCAGCGGGCAGTGTTCGCCATTCTGGCTGCAGGGGTGGTCTATGCCATGGGAAATGCGGTGACAGCGCTGGCCGACAATCTCGTCACGGGATACATGGTAATGGTCACAGTATTTCTGGTTGGCCGCGACGATCTGGAAGTGACGGTCAATAATCACAAAGGGATCGGGGTAGAGGTTCATAATCGCTTCGCAGCTGGGCTTGTCGGGCTGTCTGGGCATGCTGGTTTCCGCCGGTGTTCGTGTGTCATGTCATTTCATGACAATATGCGCTGCCTGTCAGATAAAGTAAAGCCGCACAGTGGTGAAAAAGTAGACGATCTTTTGCAGGCTGAAGTCAAAAACATTATTCAGAGCTACCGCCGGTTTATCAGGATGTTATGCTATCGCCCATGAATATGACCTTTACCAAAATGCACGGCCTGGGCAATGACTTTGTGGTGATTGATGCCATTAACCAGTCCGTCGAACTGACTTCTGAGCAGGTGCGCTTTATTGCCGATCGCCGCTTTGGTGTGGGCTGCGACCAGCTATTGCTGGTGGAGCGAGCCCGGGGCAGTGAGGCGGAGTTTCGCTACCGTATTTACAATGCCGATGGCGGCGAGGTGCAACAGTGCGGCAATGGCGCCCGCTGTTTTGCCCGCTTTGTGGTGGAACAGGGGCTGACCCGCAGCCGGCAGATTCCGGTGGAGACCGCTGGCGGGCTGATTGTGCTGACCCTGGAAGAGGATGGCCAGGTGACAGTGAATATGGGCGTGCCGCGCCTTGCGCCGGCCGACCTGCCATTTATTGCGGACCATCAGGCGCCGAGTTACAGTCTGCAGACCAGCCAGGGCGAGGTGTCAATTGCCGCGGTCTCCATGGGCAACCCGCATGCGGTGTTGCAGGTGGAGGATGTGGACAGTGCCAATGTGGCAGTGCTGGGCCGGGAAATTGAACAGCATGCGCGTTTTCCCGAGCGGGTGAATGTGGGTTTTATGCAGATTGTATCCCGCGATGCGATACGGCTGCGGGTGTATGAGCGGGGCGCGGCGGAAACCCTGGCCTGCGGAACCGGAGCCTGTGCAGCGGTAGTGGCGGGGCGGTTGCAGGGCAAACTGGATGAAAGCGTAAAAGTGAGTTTACCCGGAGGCGAGCTTGTTATACGCTGGCATGGAGAAAATGAACCCTTATTTATGACCGGGCCCGCAACGCGGGTTTTTGAAGGAAAGATATCACTGTGACGAATCAGGCGAATACCCAGGCAGCTGCCGCGACAACAGACGAGCTGCCGGGCGAGCAGCAGGTGGTTGATTATCTGCAGCAGAACCCGGATTTTTTTTATTCCCACCTCGAATTACTCAATGAGCTGAAAGTCCCCCATCCCTCCGGCAGTGCGGTTTCACTGGTGGAGCGTCAGGTGTCGGTGCTGCGCGAGAAAAACCGCTACTATGAAACCAAGCTGAACGAGGTGGTGGAAGCGGTTCACGATAACCAGCGGCTGCATATGAGTTTGCAGCGCCTGGCGGTGAACCTGCTGGGTGCCGATAGCCTGGATGATGTGCTGGCGATCATTGATGATGAATTGCGACATAAGCTGGGCACCGACTTTATCGCCTTTCGCCTCACCACCGAGGCGCATGTGCCAGCCGACACCAGCCAGGCGCAGCAAACCTACGTGGCTGCAGATGACGCGCTGCTGGTGCGCTTCGCCTCATTGATCGAGAAAAAGCGCATCCAGTGCGGTCGTCTGAATGATGAGCAGATGCAGGCGCTGTTCGCCGATGCGGCGGACGAGGTTAAGTCAGCGGCGCTGATTCCGGTCGCCGATGCTGGCATCACCGGCTTTATTGCACTGGGCAGCCGCGATGCACAGCGTTACCATCCCGGCATGGGAACTGATTTTCTCAGCTGCCTGGCGGATCTGATCAGCGCGGCGCTGCGTGCCCAGCTGCCCAGATAAACCCCGCTGATGGCATCCGCGCCAAACCCGCCGGATTCCTCTGCAACCGCCTTTGCGGCGGATCTACAGCACTTCTACCGCTTTCTTCAGTCGGAAAAACAGTTTTCCCCCCATACACTCAAGGCCTATCAGCGCGACATCAGTCGCCTGATGGGCTTTATCGATGTGCAGCAGATAACCGCCTGGGGTTCGCTGGATGAACAGCATATTCGCCAGTTTGTCAGCCAGCTGCACCGTCAGGGCATGGGTGGCAAAAGCATCCAGCGCCTGCTGAGCTCGTTGCGACGGCTGTTTCGCTACCTGCAAATCAACCAGCTGATCAGCAGTAACCCCGCCGCCCATGTGCGGGCGCCCAGGGCAGAGCGCCGGCTGCCGGAGGTGATGCATCCGCAGCAGCTGCAGCAGTTGCTCAACACCCGCACGGAACAACCACTGGAATTACGTGATCATGCCATTCTGGAGCTGCTGTATGCGGGTGGTTTACGCCTGTCGGAACTGATCTCGCTGAACCTGCAGGATATCGACTGGAGCTCACGGCAGCTGCAGGTGCTGGGTAAGGGGCGCAAGCAGCGGCATTGCCCGTTCGGTCGCGCAGCCGAGACCGCGCTGAAAAAATGGCTTAAATGCAGAGATCATCTGGCAAAAGGTAACGAACAGGCGCTATTTGTCAGTAAAAGTGGTAGTCGCCTCAGTGCTTCGTCGATTCGTGCCAGAATTCATAAGCTGTGTCGGGAGAAGGGCATAGAACAGCGTGTATATCCCCACCTGATGCGGCACTCGTTTGCTTCGCATATGCTGGAAGCCTCGCAGGATCTGCGTGCGGTGCAGGAGCTGCTGGGGCATGCCCACCTCAAAACCACGCAGATCTATACCCACCTCGATTTCCAGCAGCTGGCGAAAACCTATGATGCGGCGCATCCCCGTGCACTCAAGGGGCGCAATCGGGCTACAGGCGCTGCCATCGACAGTAAGGCAAAATCCAGCTCATCAACAGATAAAGAATAAGTCGGTTGATTTGTGCCATTCCGGCCTTGAAAATACCGCCTTCAGCCTTATTTAAACTATCTTATTGAATTTTCACGGCATATCGTGCGGCAGGCGCACAACAGGAGACGATTTTGCAAACCACATTACATGGCACCACCATACTATCCGTCAGGCGCGATAATGCGGTGGTCATCGGTGGTGACGGCCAGGTCAGCCTGGGGAATACGGTAATGAAGGGCAATGCGGTGAAGGTGCGTCGTCTGTACCGCGACAAGGTACTGGTGGGCTTTGCGGGCGCAACCGCCGATGCCTTTACCCTGTTCGAACGCTTTGAGTCGCAGCTGGAAAAACACAGTGGCCAGCTGGTGCGTTCGGCGGTTGAAATGGCCAAGGACTGGCGCACCGATCGCATGTTGCGCAAGCTGGAGGCGATGATGATTGTCGCCAATGAAGAGGCCTCGCTGATTATCTCCGGCACCGGTGATGTAATCGACACCCAGGATGACCTGCTGGCGATTGGTTCCGGTGGTGCCTATGCCCAGGCCGCCGCGCGTGCACTGTTTGATAACACCGATCTGTCGGCACGGGAGGTGGTGGAAAAAAGCCTGAATATCGCCGGCGATATCTGCATCTACACCAACCGCAACCTCACCCTTGAAGAAATTAAATACTAAAACCTGCAGCCTTTTGTGGCGCGGGCTAGCTAGCCAGGTGGAAACTAACTATGTCTGAAATGACACCAAGAGAAATCGTCCAGGAACTGGACAAGCACATCGTTGGCCAGAACGAGGCCAAGCGGGCGGTGGCGATTGCGCTGCGTAATCGCTGGCGTCGCCAGCAGGTGAGAGATGAGCTGCGCAACGAAATTATCCCGAAAAACATTCTGATGATTGGCCCCACCGGGGTCGGTAAGACTGAAATTGCGCGGCGCCTGGCGAAGCTGGCGAATGCGCCTTTTATCAAGGTTGAAGCCACCAAGTTTACCGAAGTTGGGTATGTTGGTCGCGAAGTTGACAGCATCATCCGCGATCTTGTCGACATGTCGATAAAAATGACCCGTGAGCTGGAAATCGAAAAAGTACGCCACCGGGCCGAGGCATCGGCGGAAGAGCGCATTCTGGATGCGCTGCTGCCGCCCGCCAGAAACAGCTATGGCGAGCCGGAGGTGGCAGCCTCTGCCACGCGGGAAAAATTCCGTGAAAAACTGCGTCGCGGCGATCTGGACGACAAGGAAATTGAAGTGGAGATCAAGCTCGACCCGGTGGGGGTAGAGATTATGGCGCCGCCGGGCATGGAAGAAATGACTAACCAGTTGCAGGGCATGTTCCAGAACCTGGGCGGGCAGAAAACCCGCCACCGCAAGCTGCGCATTGAAGATGCGCGCAAGGTGCTGGTTGACGAAGAAGCCGGCAAGATGGTGAACGAAGACGAGCTGAAACTTACCGCGGTGCAGAATGCCGAGCAGAACGGCATAGTGTTTATCGATGAAATCGACAAGGTGGCCAAGCACGGTGAAGGTTCCGGTGCGGATGTCTCCCGCGAAGGCGTGCAGCGCGATTTGCTGCCACTGGTGGAAGGCTGCACCGTGAGCACCAAATACGGCATGGTGAAAACCGATCACATCCTGTTTATTACCTCCGGCGCGTTCCACATGTCCAAACCGTCGGACCTGATCCCCGAGCTGCAGGGCCGTCTGCCGATTCGGGTCGAGCTTCACCCACTCACCACCGAGGATTTCACCCGCATCCTGACCGAGCCGGATGCTTCACTCACCGAACAGTATTCTGCACTGATGGAAACCGAAGGCTATTCGCTGAGCTTTACCGAGTCCGGTATTCAGCAGATTGCCCAGGTGGCCCATGATGTCAATGAGCGCACCGAGAATATCGGCGCACGGCGTCTGCACACCATTATGGAGCGCTTGCTGGAAGAGGTGTCCTTCGAGGCGGCGGACAAGCCGGGTGAGTCACTGGCAATCGATAATGCCTTTGTTGACCAGCACCTGGGTGAACTGGTGCAGGATGAAGACCTCAGCCGTTACATTCTTTAACGCAAATTAATGTAGAATAGGGCCTTCCTGCAAGTTGCCCCCCCAACTGGCAATAGTGCCCGGCAGGAAGGTGTAGATCACTTCGGAGAACAGACTTATGGCATCACCCAAGCCAACCAATATTAATTTACACCAGAAATCGCATATTCTGGAAATCGAGTTTGAAGACGGCAAACAGTTTAAATACACCACCGAGTTTCTCAGGGTGCATTCACCGTCGGCAGAAGTGGCGGGTCACGGCCCCGGCCAGGAAACCCTGCAGGTGGGTAAGTCGGATGTCAATATCAAGGCGATTGAGCCGGTCGGCCACTACGCGGTAAAGCTGGTGTTTGATGACAACCACGACAGTGGTCTGTACACCTGGCAGTATCTGTATGAACTTGGCAATAATTACG
>JBFFND010000092.1:0-7922 GCA_041563375.1 Gammaproteobacteria bacterium
CGAAAGCGTTTGCCGACTCGGGTTATCAGTCACGGGCCAGGGTTAAAGGTAATGATGAGCTGACAGATCTGGCGATCAGTTTTAATGAGATGGCAGATACAGTAGAGCGGAAAAACACCGAGCTGGTGAATAAGGAAGAAAGTATTTCGCTGATTCTTAACACCATGGAAAATGGCGTAATTACCATTGATGAAACCGGTCGTGTGCACAGTTTTAACCGCGCAGCAGAGAAAATGTGTGGTTACAGCGAAGCAGAAATTGTCGGTAAAAATGTCAGTTGCATTATGCCCGAGCCCTATCGCAGTGAGCATGACGGTTATATACAGCATTTCCTGCAAACCGGTGAAAAGAAAATTATTGGTAGCGCCCGCGATGTGCCGGCACAACACAAGGATGGGCATGAAGTTTCCATACACCTTTCAGTGAATGAGTTGCCATACCAGGTTGACGGTAAGCGCATGTTTATCGGTTCCTGCACAGACATTACCCTGTTAAAACAGCAGGAGATGCAGTTAAGACACAGCCAGAAGATGGATGCACTGGGTAAACTTACCAGTGGTATCGCCCATGATTACAATAATATGCTGGGCGTGATACTGGGTTATTCCGAACTGTTACTGGATCAGTTGCCCGATGATTCAAAAATTAAAAAATATGTCAATGAAATCTTCCATGCCGGCAACCGGGGTGCGAATCTGACTAAAAAACTACTCTCTTTCTCCCGGCAGAAATCGGCTGAGCCGGATGTGGTGGATATCAACTCTGTACTGGAGCAGAACAGAAACATGCTGGAAAAAACACTTACTGCACGCATCCAGCTTGAACTTCATCAGCAGGTGGGCCTGTGGCCGGTATTCCTTGATCGAAATGACCTGGAAGACGCCATATTAAATATGAGCATTAACGCCATGCATGCAATCGAAGGCAGTGGCAAGCTGGAGATACAAACCCGTAACTTCAATATTGATCGAACACAGGCGGCTGAGCTGAAATTGCCGACAGGTGCGGGTGAATATGTGCGTCTACGCATCTGTGATACAGGATATGGTATTGAGGAAGAGTCACTGGGTCGTATCTTTGATCCTTTTTATTCCACCAAGGGTGATCAGGGCAGCGGGCTGGGTCTGAGCCAGGTGTATGGTTTTGTTAAACGCAGTTCAGGTCTGGTACGGGTTGAGTCAGAGCTTGACCGCGGCACCTGTTTTGACCTGTATTTCCCTCGTTACCAGGGAGAGATAATGCAAACCACGGCAAATAAACGGATGCAGGAAGCAGCCGCGCGCGGCAAGGAAACTATTCTGGTGGTGGATGATGAACCTTCATTGCGTTTTTTGCTGGAAGAAACACTGAGCACTGTCGGTTATACGGTGTTTATGGCGGAAAATGCCGAGCATGCGATTGAGATTCTGCAGGACGAACATATTGATCTGATGATCAGTGATGTCATTATGCCGGGTATGGATGGTTATAAACTGGCTGAATATGTGCGTGAGCACTACCCGCAAATAAAAATTCAGCTGGCCAGTGGTTACAGCGATAATCGCCACCAGCAAAGCCGTGACCCGGAATTGCATGATGCCCTGTTAGTCAAACCCTTCGATCGTCAGCATTTGCTGTATAGGGTGCGTGAGTTACTGCAAGGGGACAAAGGGGATGGCAGTGCTTAGGGTATATGGTAATCAGCTCAATATAGATAACGGTTAATTACAGCTGCCCGAACCGTAACTGGGTTGTGCACAGACAGCGTATAAAACTTATGCTACATATACAGGCACTGGCTGATTACAGGGGAAAGCAGAGTTTATGAGTGGTATGCTGGATACCAGGTTAAGTGACCATGGGTTTGATACAAACAGACAGAGTACAGGTGCAGCTTTTTACAGTTTGCAGATAATGCGCACTGTGTCAGGCCGGAAGGGATGTCATGGCTAGAATTTATATCATAGACGATGATGTGCAGGTTGCGGAACTGTTTTCCGCCGCAATTGACAGCGTGGGTTTAGAAAATCAGTATTTTACCAGTGCGCGGGAATTTCTCGACATAGATCTGGTAGATACCGATGTCGTTCTGCTGGATCTGAATATGCCGGACATTGATGGCATTGAAGTGATTCGCGTGCTGGGTAAAAATTCAGCACAGGCTCAACTGGTGTTGATCAGTGGGCATGACAAGGGGGTTCTGCACTCTGCACAACAACTGGCACAGGCGCATGCGCTGCGTGTTGCAGGCAGCCTGAGTAAGCCGGTGTCGATTGAAAAGCTCAAGATGCTGGTGATTGAATTGTCGCAACAGGCACAGTCGAGTAATCAGCAGGGTGCGGCTGCGCAACATATGCCGACGCTTGAGGAACTGAAAATCGCGCTGCGTGAAAAGCAGCTAGTGCTGCACTACCAGCCACAAATTGATCTCAGAAGCGGTGAACTGCGTGGGGTAGAGGCGCTGTCCCGCTGGCAGCACCCGCAACGCGGGCTGATTTTTCCCGATACGTTTATTCCACTGGCAGAACAGCATGAGCTGATCGGCGAGCTGACCGCAGAAGTGATTGCTCAGGCAATAGAGCAGAGCCGTGTGTGGCAACTACAGGGACTGAAAACCAGTATTTCGGTGAATATCTCGGCCGATAATATTACCAGTCTGTCATTGCCCGAGCAGCTGAGTGAGCTGTTAATTAATAACCAGTTAGATCCGGCCATGCTCACCCTGGAGATAACCGAAAGTGCACTGATGGGTGAGCTGGTCACTTCGCTGGATATCCTTACCCGGCTGCGCATGAAAGGCTTCGGCCTGTCGATTGATGATTTTGGTACTGGTTATTCTTCGCTGTCCCAGTTGCATCGCATTCCATTTACCGAGCTGAAAATCGATAAGGGTTTTACCATGTCCATGGCACAGGATGCTGAATCCAGAGCCATTGTCAAAACCTGTATTATGCTGGGGCAGGAGCTGAATATGCAGGTGGTGGCAGAAGGCGTGGAGTCGGCTGAAATTCTTGCGCTGCTTGAGGATTATGGCTGTGATATTGCTCAGGGCTATTATATTGCCCGGCCCATGCCAGCAGCAGATTTCCCTGACTGGGTAGAGCAATCGGCGATGGCGTTCAACGCTTAAGGCACCTCGTAAGCCATAGATATGCCATCATTATTCAGAAGTGCCCTGGATTTTCTGGTAACTGCGCTCGATATAGGCGTTTAATAAATCCTGAAACTCCGCCGCAATATTATCGCCCTTCAGGGTCACGGTTTTCTCACCATCTTCATAAACCGGTGCGACCGGTGTCTCACCCGTGCCCGGCAGACTGATGCCGATATTGGCGTGCTTGCTTTCGCCAGGGCCATTGACCACGCAGCCCATTACCGCCACCGACATGGTTTCAACGCCCTGATACTGGTTTGCCCAGATGGGCATCTGTTCCCGCAGATAAGCCTGGATCTGTTCTGCCAGCTCCTGGAAATAGGTGCTGGAGGTGCGTCCACAACCGGGGCAGGCTGTGACCAGGGGTACAAAGGCGCGCAGCCCCATGGTCTGTAAAATTTCCTGTGCCACAATCACTTCTTTAGTGCGTGCTGCCCCAGGTTCCGGGGTCAGTGAAATACGGATGGTGTCACCTATGCCATCATGCAGCAGAATTGCCAGTGCGGCGGTTGAGGCGACAATGCCCTTGGAGCCCATGCCGGCTTCGGTCAGCCCCAGATGCAGCGCATAGTCGCAGCGTTCCGCCAGCGCGCGGTAGACGGTAATCAGGTCCTGCACATCGGACATCTTGCAGGACAGGATAATCTTGTTTTTGGCCAGTCCCAGCTTTTCTGCGGTTTCCGCACTCTCCAGGGCAGAGCGGATTACGGTTTCGAACATTACCGATTTGGGGTCTTCAGGTTCGCTGAGCTGTGCGTTTTCATCCATCAGTCTGGCCAGCAGAGCCTGATCCATGCTGCCCCAGTTAACGCCGATACGCACCGGCTTGTTGTATTTAACCGCGATCTCGATCATGGTGGCAAACTGTTCATCGCGTTTTTTGCCGCGGCCCACATTGCCCGGATTGATGCGGTATTTATCCAGTGCCTCGGCGCACTCAGGGCACTGGCTTAACAGCTTGTGGCCGTTAAAATGGAAATCACCCACCAGCGGCACGTCTATGCCCATGTGTTTTAAGCGGGCCTTGATGCCGGGCACCGCCTGTGCCGCTTCCAGTGTGTTCACCGTGATGCGCACGATCTCCGAGCCGCTGGCGGCCAGTTCGGCGATCTGGATCGCGGTGGCCACCTCGTCTGCGGTGTCGGTATTGGTCATCGACTGCACCACTACAGGTGCATCTCCACCTACAGTGACGTTGCCGACCTGGACCGGAATGGACTGGCGACGGGGAAGAAAGGGAGGGTGAAAACTCATGCCGTGTTCCTGGAAATCTGTAAGCTGCAAGCTGGCGATGGATTAAGTCGCTTAATGACCGCGTTAATTATGGGTTGTGCTAATTTTGCGGGATAATAATATCACTTTCAGTAGTCGATGCGGGTATCGAATTGTTTAGATTAGGTTTAATTATTAATCCACTGGCGGGTATAGGTGGCCGTGTCGGACTGAAAGGTTCCGATGGCGAAGACATTCAGCGCCTGGCACGCCAGCGCGGCGCCACTCCGCTGGCGCAGCAGCGCATGCAGCAGGCGCTGGAATACCTGCTGGATTACCGTGAACAATTGCAGATTTATACTGCGACAGGCGATATGGGAGAAAACCTGTGTCAGAGTATGGGTTTTGCGCACAGTGTGGTGTTTACACCGCAGGCGGTTGAAACCCGTGCCTCCGATACCGAAGCGGCTGTAGAGCAGTGTCTGGCACAGGGTGTGGATTTATTGCTGTTTGCCGGCGGTGATGGTACCGCGCGCAACGTCTTCACGGCATTACAGCGGGTGATTGAGGCAGCAGATATACACTTTCAGCTACCACCGGTGATCGGCGTGCCGGCGGGCTGCAAAATTCATTCCTCGGTGTATGCAGTGACTCCGGCCCATGCCGGTGAGTTGCTCAGTCTGTTACTCAAGGGCCGGCCGCTGGCGCTGGCCGAGGCCTCGGTGATGGATATAGATGAGGATGCATTCCGTCAGGATCGAGTCAGGGCGCAATTATATGGCCACCTGATGGTGCCGGCTGAAAACCGTTTTATGCAGAGCATGAAGCAGGGCGGGGTGCAGCATGCCGAGATTGCGCTGCAGGATATAGCCGCGTTTATGGTGGAAACTATGGAGCAGGACTGTCTGTACCTGATCGGCTCCGGCACCACCCCCAGGGCGATACTCGATGAGCTGGGGCTGCCATCAACCCTGCTGGGTGTAGATGCGGTTTACAATCGTCAGCTGCTGGCCAGTGATCTGAGTGAGCAGCAAATTCTGCAGCTACTGGATGAGTATGACCGGGTGCGACTGGTGATTACCCTGATCGGTGGTCAGGGCCATGTGTTCGGTCGTGGCAACCAGCAGCTCAGCCCGGCGGTGATTCGTCGTCTGGGGATGCAAAATATTGATATTATTTCCACCGCAGAAAAAATACACTCACTTAATGGCCAGCCATTGCGGGTGGACACTGGAGATGAGACCCTTAACCAGTCATTGTATGGCATGGTGCCGGTGATTACCGGTTACGATGAAAAAACCCTGTGCCGCATTGCGCGTTAGCTTGAAGCAAACGCATTGCAAACACCAATACCAACACTATTATTTTCAGGACAACTATGAACGACGAAAAATTCAATTATGACTTGATGGATTTTCTCGCCATGTCGCCCACGCCGTTTCATGCGGTGGAGCAAATTATCTATAAGCTGGAGTGCGCAGGTTATCAGCGCTTATTCGAATCGGACAGCTGGGAACTGGAAACATCACAGGGCTACTATGTAACACGCAATGACTCATCGATTATTGCCTTCAAACTGGGTGAAGACCCGGTGACAAAAGGGATCAATATGGTGGGCGCACATACCGACAGTCCCTGTCTGAAAGTAAAGCCCCAGCCAGATATATTGTTTAACGGCTATTACCAGCTGGGTGTGGAAGTGTACGGTGGTGCGCTGTTGAATCCCTGGTTTGATCGTGACCTGTCACTGGCCGGTCGGGTGAACTACCTGGATGAAGACGGTGACCTGTGCAGCACCCTGGTTAATTTTGAAAACCCAATTGCGGTGATTCCCAGTCTGGCGATTCACCTCGATCGTGAGGCCAATAAAAACCGCAGCGTGAATGCACAAACTGATATTCCGCCGATCCTGTTAAAACTGCCGAATTCGGAGAGTGAAGATAAACCGTCTTTCCACGATATTCTGTTGCAGAAAATTCAGGATGATACCGATGCGACTGAAGTGCTCGATTATGAACTGAGTTTTTATGATGTGCAGGAAGCGGCCTATATTGGTCTGCATCAGGATTTTATTGCCAGTGCGCGACTGGATAATTTGCTTAGTTGCTATACCGGTTTGATGGCACTGACGGAAACCAGCAATCCGGGCAGCAAATTACTGGTGTGTACCGATCATGAAGAAGTGGGAAGTGTGTCCAGCAGCGGTGCGCAGGGCACGTTTTTACAGTCGGTGCTGGAACGTATTGCTGGTAGCCATGAAAATATGGGCCGGATGATGGATCAGTCAATGATGATCTCTGCCGACAATGCCCATGCGCTGCACCCGAATTTTGCCGATCGTCACGATGAAAATCACGGCCCGGAAATCAATAAAGGCCCGGTGATTAAAGTGAATGCCAACCAACGCTATGCCAGCAATGGCCATACCAGTGCCATCTTCAGGCAACTGTGCAGACAGGCGGATGTGCCGGTGCAGTCGTTCGTGGTACGTTCGGATATGGGCTGTGGCAGTACCATCGGCCCGATTACCGCGAGTAACCTGGGGGTAAAAACCCTGGATGTGGGCGTGCCGACTTTCGCCATGCATTCTATTCGTGAACTGGCCGGGCGCTGGGATGCCTATTACCTGTTCAGGGTGCTAAAAGAGTTTTATGCGTAGGTTAATGCTATGTTGTATATGCCTTGTGTATACAGGTCATTTTTCACAGGTGAAAGTTGATGAATAAACCGGTCGCCGAATCCTGTCTGCAGAATCAGCAGCCCTTTCTGGATGCGTTGCGCTATGTGTTTGCTGAAGCAGGCGAAGTGCTTGAAGTGGGCAGTGGCACTGGCCAGCATGCAGTGTTTTTTAGCCATCATCTGCCACACCTCGAATGGCAGCCCAGTGATCTGCAGGAGCAGCACCCGGGTATGCTGTTATGGCTGAATGAGGTAGAACATGATCGCATCAGGCCACCGCTGGTGCTGGATGTGGATGATGAAACCTGGCCGGTACAGAATGTGGATTATGTGTTTACCGCCAATACTACACATATAATTTCGCTGGAACAGGCCGAGCGGATGTTTGCGCATATTGCCAGTGTGCTGAAACAGGGTGGGCTGTTTGCCCAGTACGGTCCGTTCAATTATAACGGTAAATACACATCGGAGAGCAATGCACGGTTTGATCAGTGGCTTAAGCAGCAGCATCCGCTGAGCTGCATCAAACACTTCGAACAGTTGCAGGCGTTTGCTGCGGATAGCGCCATGCAGTGTATCGATGACATTGAAATGCCGGCTAACAACCGCTTGCTTGTGTGGCAAAAACAACCTTAAAATATTTCTATTACAATAAACAGAATACACCTGTGCGCATCCTGTATGCGCCGCAGATAGATGATTCAACTGGCGTGAACAGGGAATAGTATGCCGATTAAATTTCATTACGACCCGCAGACAAAAGTATTGATGGCCAAGTTCGAGGGGCTGGTCAGCCTGGCTGAAATGCAGGAATCGTTCATGCTGTTGATCGGCGACCCTGATATTCCAGCCCATGCCAATGCGTTGTGGGATGTGAGTGATATGGAATTTAATAATA
>JBFFND010000093.1:0-7898 GCA_041563375.1 Gammaproteobacteria bacterium
CGGCGGAAGCGGTGGCTGGTCATGCGCGCAGTTGCCTTGATAATGTGCATGTCAGGTTCAACGGTAATCGGGTTCGGGGTCATCAGGTCACTGACCTTTCTCGACATGGAACTCGAGTAGTTAGGCACCACATGGGCCATTTCCATAATTGCATTGCCATTCATAATGTCATCCATGGTGGGTAGCAGGTTCTTCAGCAGGTCCATTTCCGAAATATTGCCCACCAGCATACCGTTCTCGTCAACGACGGGCAGCGCAGGAATCCGGTACATGCTCATGGTTGCGGCAACTTCCTGCAGTTTGGTATCCGGTGTTACAGTTCTCGGCGTGCGTGTCATGATATCACTTACTAACATAGCGTCTCCAATGGTGTTTTTTATATTTATATCCCATATGCACTTTTACAGGTGTGCTGGGTTTGATGCCGAAAAGCATGATTTTATGCTAAACGAAAATTAGCGGGTTTGTCGCATTAATAATTTGATTAATACCATAAAATTTTAACTAGTAATTGATCGAGATCATTAGATGAGTTAATGGGCTTGCGAGCTATTAAATAGCCTGACTGGTTTGGGGAGTCCGCTAATTAACGCAAATAAACGCTATTAAAGCTTTATATAAGCCCTGGCGTTCATTAACGACATTCGCGTTGTTAGCGTTAATCTTTTTTATTGGCAGGTTGTTTATACAAGCACAAAGATGACTGTGCTGATTGTGTCATTAGCCTAGAATCATCGGGTTGAGTTGCCACAGCGAATAATTGAGTGCAGCCGCGAAACCGACCCAGAGAAAATAGGGGATCAAAAGACCCCCGGCCAGGGTGTTTATACGAGAAAAAGAAACAAGCGTGGCGGCGATAAGCAGCCATAACACCAGTACATTAATCAGTGCGGCACCGCCCAGCTGCCAGGCAAAGAAAAGCCAGCTCCACAGGGCATTGAAAGCAAGCTGTAACATGAATAGCACGAGTGCCTGCTTGTGGGTGCGAAATCCACCCTCACGCCATACCAGCCAGGCGGCAATCGCCATCAGGGTGTACAGCGTTGTCCATACCGGCCCGAACAGCCAGGCGGGTGGTGCCCAGGTCGGCTGGGTCAGCAGGGCGTAAAAAGATTTAGCCTGTATAGACGCCACTGCACCGATGGCCGAGGCGGTAAAGCAGATCAGCAGCCAGCTGATAAGACCGGCGATCTGCTTCTGTTTAGTCAATGCAGGCATTAATAGGCATCACACACGTGCTGGCTCTCCAGCTCTTTTTCCATCCGCGTAACCGGCATCTCCGGCATCATGCCCCTGGCGATTTCGCCGCATTTCTGCATGGCTTTAATCGCCGGGTTGTTCATCATTTTTTTTGCGTATGCAATTGCCTTTTGCTGCGCCTGGTCACGCTTTCCATTTTTACACAATGCACGTATTTCCGTATCAAACTGCTGTTGCTGTTTCTCGATGGCCTGCAGTTGTGTCTGGTCGACCTGTTGCATGCACTCCTGCATCTGCTGGAGCTTCTGCATATCCATCTGCGGCATGCCGGGAAAGTTCTGCGCAATAACCGCAACAGGGTTTAACAGGATTAGTGACAGTAGTAAGAGTGGGTTTTTCATAGTAGCTTCCTTGTTGTCCGGGAGTTTTGTATAGCTTAATAGTAGTCCGGTAATTAACGCAAATATTTGTAGGGTGGCATCAAGCGGAGCGGATCCACCTGATGCCCTTACAAACCTGCCCATGACGACTGGTTGCGTGATTTAAAAAGAAACGTGAATAAACGCGAACAGCGCAAATGAACGCAATGCCACTGATGTAGCATAAGGGATCTGACCACTTTTTCTCCTGGATTAATCTGATCCTATTGATATATGTTTTCAAATCCCTTGACGCTAAAGCCATTTAAACGCTTATCGCCTACAAGTATGACAGGGACACCTCGAGCGCCCATTTTTACATATTCGGACTTTGCCCTGGCGTTTTTTTGTATATCGTAATCAGTAAATGGAATATTGTTCTTATTGAAGTATTTACGCGCTTTTTTACAGTAGACGCACGAACTGGTTGAATACATTACAACTTCAGGGCCGACATCAAATATAGATTTATCAAATGAGACGCTAGTATAAGTATTGATTTTTAGATCAAGTTCTTCGGCATTCCCTGAAGCCGGTTTTTTATCACTAAAGTGAACTCGTCCGTCAGGGTCAGTCCACTTATATACTTCAGCATACGAAAAGCTGCTAAATACAAGTAGTATTAGTAGTGCCGGAATTTTCATGACTTATAAGTTTGATGGATCGTATTGGCAGGAAATTTCGGAGCGTAGCGCAGTAATATATTCGTCTGCATGCGTTTTGTGTGTGGATTGCTAAATTTCATCACCCGTTATCCATTTTTTCGAGGCTTCATATTCATCAAACGCGTATTTTTTGATTTTTGCATTGACAAAATGGGGTGCTATTTTTTCAGCAATATCCCCTATTGGAGAATCCGTTACAAAGGCAATCCGGGATACTTTTCTGTGATGTTCTTTTATAAATTTTAAATGTGCCACGAGTGATGAAAATGATTCCCACCCGGGGAAAGACCGAGTATGAATAATGATTCCGTTAAGTGAATCATGCATTTCCAGGTATGGATCAATAATTTTTGATGCGGACTCAAAGTCATCTTTCGAAAGCTCACCATCTGGTTCCAGTATTGCAATACCTGAATCTTCATCTAATTGAACCTTCAGCATCTCTCCAGCCTCGTATTCATCAATATTCGTATAATAGTGATATATACGGACGTCCATAACTCACTATGTCAGGTGGATGTCCAGCAAACCAGATTACTGGTGTTTACCTATTGATAACGTATATCGATGTTTACTGCAATAACAAATTGATTTGCCGAGTAATATTAATATTTGACGGTATACTTTAATAACTGTATTTCGTTTAAGCTGATGGGGAAAAGCGCCGTTATGGATATCGGTGGGTATCTGGCTTAGTGGTGTTATTGGGGTTCAATGATGAAGTGGCAATCGATTCGGTGATCCGGCTAGTTTTTTCTCGCCAGGTAGATTGTATGGTGGCTGCCTTTGCCTTTGTGTGCCCGAACGGGTTTAGTTTCAACCTTAAAACCGAGTTTTTGCAGATGGCGGGAAAATGCGGGATCATGCCAGGCCGACCATATCGCCAGCACACCACCGGGTTTAAGTGTCTGCTGAATAGCGCGTAAACTTTCACTGGAATACAGCCTGTTATTATCGGCATGGGTAAAGCTCTCGGGGCCGTTATCAACGTCTAACAGCACCGCGTCATAAGTGGCCTTTGCTGTTGTAAACAGCTCGGCGACATCACCAAGATGCACCGTCACTCTGCTGTCATCCAGCGGCCTGCCAGCGCATTCGCCCAAGGGGCCTTTATTCCACTCAATCACTTCGGGCACCAGCTCGGCTACCACCACGCTGGAGCCTGGTGATGTGGCTTTAAGCGCGGCGGTCAGGGTAAAGCCCATGCCCATGCCGCCAACCAGTACCGTGGTGTTCTGTTTTCCCTGAATATGCGCGCAACCAAGCTCTGCCAGGGCCACCTCGGAGCCATGTACACGGCTGGTCATTAATATGCCACCGGCACCTTTTAGCGAAATAGCAAACTCATCACCGCGTTGGGTTAGGCGCAGTTCACCGCCGTTATGGGGAATGTTGGCTGTGCCGAGTAATGTGGTGGGTTGCATAATATTTCAGTTCGAGGTTGGTGTTTTTCAATAGATCAGGAGCCTGACAAGCTGCTTCCTGCGTTTATATTAGTCCGCCAATTAACGCAATAAAGTGCAGGAGCACTTTTAACGAGCGAAGCACGGCCCGAAGGGTGGAGCACAGGATGTGCGGAATAAATAACAGCTCCTGCGCATCCATGCGCTCGCTGAATTAGTGCATCCATGCACGTCAACGCGAATTTACGTAGGGTGGCATCAAGCGCAGCGGATCCACCTGGTTCCTTTACAAGCCTGTTTATGACGACAGGTTACATGTTTTGAAATAAAACGCGGATGACCGCGAACAGCGCAAATGAACGCTATGCAGATGAAGTGGTAAAAGGGCTCTGGTCATTTTTCGAAGTTGACCTGGCAATCGCATACTAGCAAGGCAAAAGACAAGACCAGGCCCTTTAATTCCACTTAATTGCCCAACAATTCTTTAAGTTTATCTTTGGCCTGTTGCTTCTGTTCTTCCTTTTTAGCGTCTATTTTCTGTTCGATTTTTGCTTTTTCGGCATCAATCTTTTCACGCGCTTCTGCTTTGATCTCTGCGAGCTTTCCGTCAATGATCTTTTGCTTAACGACTTGAGTGGCGCTGTCGGTCAGTCGGCTCACAATCTCACGCGCCAGCTCTGTTGCTGTTGCGCCATTGCTACCACCCAGGTTCGACATATTCAGCGCCGGTAAATCGAGTTCGTATTCCTTGTTGTCAAGCGCAGCAACACGCGCCAGTATTTTGCCACCTTCGAACTGTACTTTACGCAGGATTAGTCGTGGCCCCGCGTCTGAAGCAGTGTCTGCTTTAGCGGGTGCTGATGGCTCCGTTGTGGGTTTACCCGGCAGTAAATTGTTTTTCAGCTCGTTGAGGTTCGTCTTGTTGTCTTTATTGATTTCTACGAAAACCTGCGGTGAAAGCACAGCAATCTCGTTAATCACGTAGGGCTCTTCCTGCAGCGACTCAAGATCGATACCTGCGCGCACCTGGCCCAGCGAAAAAGCATTTGGCAGTACATATCCAGCGGGATTGCCAACCGTCAGGCCGGTAATTGCCGCAGAGCCTTCACCGAGAGAGATGCTAACGCCATCGACACGAACCGCGGTTTGGGTTGCCTGGCTACCGTAAGTCTCGATTGCCTCTTCCACCAGCGAATCAAGATTCGTCAGCACATAGTAAACACCGCCTGCAATCGCAATAATGATAAGCAGAATGGCGCTGAGGATAATTTTCTTCATGGGAAACCCCTTGTTCAGGTCTGGCTTTAGCGCCAGTATTGAGCCCATATGTTACACTTTTTCAGGATTAAAGGGGATATGGTGTTTATATATTAACCAGCTGCCCCTTTGAGCGATCAATTGAGTCTGGCCCTGTTGATATGGCCCTATTGATGCTTTTTAAAAGAAAACGCGCATGGACGCAATTCCATGGCGAGCCCAGCGGATGGTTTAGTTATCTATTTTTCATCTATATATTCTTCTTTTCGTTTTCCGAGATGCCTTCCCGGCTGATCGATAACACATGATATCTTGTCTCCAACCTTCAGTGATGGCGCATCAATCGGGTTATCCTCTCCCAAGAAGTGAATGCTATCCGATGTTTGTACAGTGCATGAGATAACTTTATCGTCGACTTTGCACTCAATGCGGAGAAGGTCTCTCCGCTCTATTTTGACTCGACCTACGGAAACCGTTCTTTTCGTGTCTCTGGAGTATACAGGAACACTGTCACCCGGCATTAGTTCGCTTAAATAACAGGTTTCCTCGCCTTCCAGGAGTAAATATTGATGCAAAGCGCCTGCATTAACTCTAAAGGGACGAGCAGGATAGGTTTCAGTGGCGATATTCTCTGATAAAAGCAGAATATATCCATGGCCAGTATTTCCCACCATGACTCCTTCGTCAGGAGATAATGCATCAACGAAATCGATACAGACACGAAGCCCTTCGCCTATTGGCTTTATCGAAACCACCTCACAGTAGTTAGTGGCGTTCATTTTTATTACCTGAGGGTATTAAAGTGTGGATGTTGTTCATTAATAACTTCTTTGTATTTGTGTTTGTATATAAGCGGCGTCAGATTAAACTTTACACAAATCTTCGAGTAAAAGTTTCATCTGATACCGCTTATTATATTAGCAAAAACTGGTATCTGACCCGGGATTTTAAGCCTGATCTCAGTATTTTAGTAGGATTGATTATATAATTTATTGCTTATCTTCAAGGATAGATTTCTCCAAGTCAGAAACAAATAGTTGTGCAATTTCTTCGAGCGCATGCATAAAAGGAATGGCGTATTTTATTCGACTGCGTATAGAATTTATTTTGTTTTCAACATCTATGTTGGTGTTAGTGCATTTCGAAGGTGTGCAAAAAAAATGATGAACCAATTCGTTACGTTGTTCAACTAACTTTGCCATATATGTTTCAAATACTATAGGGTTGTCACCTTCCATTTTGTCAGTAAGTTTATTAACTAACGGCCCTAGCGTTTGCTTAGAGTCGAGAAAAATTCGCCAATTGTATGATGATTGAAGTTCAGCATTATTTTTTGGGTCAACAATATGTGGCAAAAGCAATTTAAGCAAAACCTCGATACGTTGATAGATGTATATGCATCTACCTATACCCTCCATAAGTTTAGTAACTCTTTCGGGGTTGATTTCGGTGCTGTCAGTCATGAGTTTTTAAGGCCTAACGACCTAATAAGTGGCCGGTTCAGGGGAAATTGGGGGCAGACCACGATTAATTGAATGTCTAAAATTAAACGTGGTCTGTCCCCTGTTGCGCGGGTTTTTTAATTTACCTTGTGTCTTAGTATTTTACGAACTCGATTGTGATTGTTTATAAAAGTGCTCTGCAGGGCGGCGTCTTTTTTCACAAGTTCTTTTAGTTTTTCCATTACTTCAACGGTGTCAAGAAAGAGAACTTGTGGAACAATCACAATTGGTTTTCCCGGATCAGGATCAAGTTTTAGCGTTCGTTTTCTACAATTTTCTAGATCAGCCTTTAGGCGACTGAGGGAAACGACCTGGCGTTTTTCGTTTTGACCAAACGCAATTAGGCTATTACCACTAGAATTAGAGGTTTTTTTGGGATAGAAGTTATGTGCTAGCCCATGCCGAAAATGGTAGTAAATATTTTTCATTTTACCGTGATATTGAGCAGGGTAATATGTGTCGATAAAATCCTCAAAAGCTTTATCATCCTTTTTGTAGTTTGAGAAGAATTTTGAAAATGACTCAATTCCAATCAAAACCAGAATGCATGATGATAAATTACAGCCCCCTTTTGTTCCTCTCGTGCCAATTCGAAATATCTTCTTCAGGTCCGAATACCACATAATGTATGTTTCGTCGAACAGAAACTTGTAGGCCTTATCAAAATCTTTATTCATACGTTTGCATAACGTTTGCTTAACCGGCAGGCCTGCGGGCAGCCTTATTTTTAGGCTGAACGTCTGGCTTGTCCGTGTTGAAGCACTTGTTATATTCTTTTGTTTCTCGGTTATTCATTATAAGAGCTAAGTAACTTGATGCCAATTTCTTTGATAACATTTAAATTGCACTTGATGTCATTAGGGCTGATAACAATTGTTTGACCAATTCCTGCTGGTTCCCCAGTAATTTCCTTGTATTTGCTATCAATAATTCCTCGACGATGCACCAAAAGATGTCTTTTTTGGTTTAGTTCGTAAACATCACTGCTTTTGAGTAATTTATGAAGTTCTGTATTGGTGGGAAAGATTAGCTTAACTGTATCTTTTACTGTTTTTAAATTGCTCCAATCTCGTTGTTCAGAATAGATCTCTCCCAGATGGTTTTTAATGTTGTAGTCATATTGCTCTAGAATAGTTACAGGGATTGATTTTACGTCAAAGTCTTTAAATAACTCTGGTTTTTTATTAACAGTATAAATCGCGGCATCCCTTACTAGCACCTCTAGTGAGGACCATAGAAGGATTACGCTTTGTTTTAATAGTTCATTTGTAGCATGTTGTAGCTCATGATTGTTGGCTAAACATGTGTCTAGAAAGCTATAAGTTGTTTTCCAATAATTCTCTTTTCCTTCTTGAGTTTTGATTTCCTCGAAGAATTTGTCTTTTGCGTTAATTAATGATTCTTTGCGTCGTTTCTCACAAGCATTTGCATATTCTTCATCTGTTTCATCAG
>JBFFND010000094.1:0-7846 GCA_041563375.1 Gammaproteobacteria bacterium
ATCGGCCGGGTTATAAAAAATCTGGATGTCATAGGGTTACCTGTTGCTCGCGTTTACGGGTCTCGCTTACGGGTGGCGCTTATTTTTTCTCGGCTGTGTCATTGGCTTTTTCGTCAGCCGTTCTGGGCGATATTTTCATCTGCGGGCGCAGCTTGATCAGGTTGTCGAGAATCACCCGGTCACCTGCCTCAAGCCCCGAGGTAACTACCCAGTCTGTGCCCAGCCATTCCGCCACTTTTACCGGACGCGGTGTCACCTGGTCCTGATCATTGGCCAGCATCACCATGTGCCCGCCCTCGCTCTGCATTACCGCCGACTGCGGCACCAGGAAAACCCCTTCGCGATCCTGTAGCAGCAGGCGTGCACGCACAAACTGTCCCGGCAGTACACGGGATTGCGGGTTATCAAACTCGGCGCGCATCTGTTGCGTGCCCAGCTGCCGGTCGATGGTGCTGGACAGGTAGTTGATCCGTCCGGGCTCGGGGTACACGCTGCCATCGGGCAGGATCAGTTCGATGCCATTAATCGTCTCTGCGTTAAGCTGTTTGCCCGGCAATTTCGCCAGCTCGCTGTCCCCCAGGCTGAAGCGTACCCAGATGGGATGCAGCTGGTAGATGGATGTCAGCAGGGTATGTTCGCTGGCATTAACCAGGCTACCCACCGATTTTTCAGCACGACTGCTCATGCCGGATACCGGTGCGGTCACCGTGGTCCATGACAGGTTCAGTTTCGCCTGGCGCAGGGCGGCACGGGCAATTGCATCGGCGGAGATTGCATTGTCATATTCACGGCGGCTTACCGCTTTCTGCTCCAGCAATTTCTCCAGCCGCTTGACTTCGCGGGCAGCCAGGTCAGCGCGGGCCTGTGCATCATCCACCGCAATCTGGTAAGTCTCGCGTTCGATCTGGAACAGTGGCTGGCCGGCTTCGACGTATTCACCTTCTGTATACAACTGCTTTTGCAAAATACCGCTGACCCGTGCGCGCACCTCGGCCTGTATAGCGCCTTCGGTTTGCGCCACTACTTCAAGGGATGCGGGAATGGTTTGCGGCTGCACGGTTTTCACTGTCACCGTCATCGGTGGTGCATCGGCGGGTGCCTGAGCCTGCTGCTGATCGCTACAGCCACTGAGCAGCAGTAAAGCCACGCTGGCCAGCAGTGTGATAAAGCCATAGCGATGGTGTGTTGTATTCGATGGCATCGAGTCATCTCCGTCGTCTAAATATTCTGTGGTAGCGTCAGGACTGAAATAAAGGCAAAGGCAAACAGTCCGCAAATGAACGCACAATAAACGCTAATGTATGTGTCTGTGCGCCAGCGGCGCACAACAAAAACAATACCTGGCTTTTATTTGCGTTTATTTATTCCGCACGTCCTGTGCTCCACCCTTCGGGCCGAGCATTCGCTCGTTCAAAGTGCTCCTGCACTTTAGTGCGTTCATTTGCGGACCAATATGCTTTTTAAGCTGATGGCTACGCCCTCAGGCTTCCAGTTCTTCCCAGCGCTGATAGGCCTGCGCCAGTTCCTGTTCAATCTGTTCCAGCCGTTGTGTGCTGGCGGCAATCACATCTTTGTCCTGCTGGAAAAATTCCGGGTCCGCCATTTTTTCAGTCAGCTCCGCCTGTTCTGCGTCCAGCTGTTCGATCTGTTTGGGCAGTGCTTCCAGTTCACGTTTTTCATTGAAGCTGAGTTTACGTGCCGGTTTTGCTGCCGGCTTTTGTGTATCAGGTTGTTGTGTGTCTGCCTTTTGTGTCGCAGACTCACTGCCGGGTTTTGCCTGCGTTGTTGCCGCTTTTACCGGTGTTGTCAGTCGACCCCCTGCAGCGCCTGTATTGGCATCCCCTGACTGTGCTTTCTGTCTTAGCCAGTCTTCATAGCCACCCACATATTCATTCACCGTGGCATTACCTTCGAACACCAGGGTGCCGGTGACCACATTGTCGACAAAGGCACGGTCATGGCTCACCAGGATCAGTGTGCCCTGGTATTCAATCAGCAGTTCTTCCAGCAGCTCCAGGGTTTCCACATCCAGGTCATTGGTGGGTTCGTCCATTACCAGCAGGTTAAACGGTTTGGCAAACAGCTTGGCCAGCATCAGTCGATTGCGCTCACCACCGGAGAGTGTGCTTACCGGCGAGTTAGCCCGTTGTGGTGAAAACAGAAAATCACTGAGATAACTCATCACGTGTTTTTCCTTACCCGCCACCACCACTTTATCGGTGCCTTCGGCCAGGTTGTCTCTGACACTTTTTTTCAGATCCAGTTCGGAACGTAACTGGTCGAAATAGGCGATTTCCAGCTTGGTGCCCATTTCAACGTGACCTTCATCCGGCTTGAGTTGTCCCAGTAGCAATTTCAACAGGGTGGATTTGCCCACGCCGTTGGGGCCGAGTATGGCAATGCGGTCGCCACGGGTAATCAGCGTGCTGAAGTTTTTCACAATCGGCTGATCACCGTAGCTGTAACTGATATTGTGCACTTCAATCACCCGCTTGCCGGAACGCTCCTGCTCCGATACCGACATATTCACCTGGCCTTTTTTCTCGCGACGCTGGCTGCGTTCTTCGCGCAATGCCTTGAGCGCACGCACCCGACCTTCATTACGGGTTCTACGCGCCTTGATGCCCTGGCGAATCCACACTTCTTCCTGCGCCAGTCGCTTATCAAACAGCGCGTTTTCCTTTTCTTCGACTTCCAGCGATTCCTGTTTCTTCACCAGGTAGTTTTCATAATCGCCGGGCCATGAAGTCAGCTGGCCACGGTCCAGTTCTATAATGCGCGTCGCCAGGTTTTTCAGGAAGGAGCGGTCGTGGGTAACAAACAGCAGGCTGCCTTTCCAGTTCAGCAGGAAATTTTCCAGCCACTGTATGGCTTCTATATCCAGGTGGTTGGTGGGTTCGTCGAGCAGTAATAAATCCGGCTCGGTGACCAGTGCGCGTGCCAGCAGTACCCGGCGCTTGAGGCCGCCGGAGAGCGCGGCAAAATCATCATCCGGTGGTAACTCCAGCAACGAGATGGTGGTTTCGACCTGTTGTGACAGACTCCAGCCATCCACCGCTTCCAGTTTGTGCTGCACCCGTGACAGCTCTTCCATTTTCTGTTCGCTGTAATCTGTGGCCAGCTCCAGGCTGATATGGTGATATTGCTTGAGGATCTCGCCCACGCCTTCAAGACCGGAGGCCACCACATCATACACACTGCCTTCGATGTGCTCGGGCACGTCCTGTGTCAGGTAGGCAATTTTCAGATTCTGTTTACGCTCGATACTGCCGTCATCCGGTTTAATAAAACCGGCGATCAGCTTCATCAGCGTGGATTTGCCTTCGCCATTACGCCCCAGCAAACACAGTCGCTCCCTGGGTTCGATTTGCAGGTCAAGGGAATTCAGCAGGTTAGGACCGCCAAAGCCCAGATTAATATCACGCAGTGTTAGTAGTGCCATAGGTTTACTCAAACAGGTCAGGCGTGTATTTTATCAGAGACGCGCGTATTATGAGGTTTTAATCTGCACAATGTCTATGTCTCTTACCATTCTTTCCATTATCGAATCGCCCACCCACCCCAGACTGAGCAGCCTGTATGAGCAGATGGGCGCACGGGAAATCCAGGTCAATTCGACGCGCAATGCGATTAAAGCACTGAAAACCCACCAGCCTGACTTTATCGTGGCGGAATTTTTTTACGGTTACGGCAATAATTATGCCGGGGTCAATGTCTCCAACCTGGATGTACTGCTCTCCAGCCTGCCCAAATATTCACCGCACACCCGCACGGTTGTGTTTGTCGATAAGGAAGAAGCTCAGTACGTGGAAAAGCTGAATGCGCTGTATCCACTGCATGCCGCTTTTCTGCACGACACCCCGGAATACGCGATTGAAGAGGCGCTGCTGGGTAAAACCGAGGTTTAGATTTTAAGCGTCACAGGCTGTTAGCGGCACACCAGGCCGATGACCAGGCCCACTGGAAATTGTAGCCACCCAGTTCACCGGTTACATCCAGCACTTCACCGATAAAATACAGGTTTTTCTGACGCGCGGATTCAAACGTTCTGGATGAGATTTTATCTGTACTGACCCCACCGGCGGTGACTTCCGCGGTTCTATAACCTTCGGTGCCTTCCGGCCTGATATCCCAGTGATGCAGTTTTTGCTCAAGTAACTCAAGCTCGGTTTTTGTCAGCTGTTTGAGTTTTTTATCCTGCAACGCCCGCTCGCAAATAAAGCCCGCGACTTTTTTTGGCAGCAGCTTCGCCAGATTATTCACCAGTAATTGTTCGGCATGCTCGGCCATTTGCTCTGCGATATACTGTTTTATATTCACGGCTGGCAACAGGTCGATATGTATTTGCATTCCGGGCTGCCAGTGACTGGACAGTTTTAATATTGCCGGACCACTCAGGCCACGGTGGGTAAACAGCATATCGTCACTGATACTCACCGACTTAGCATCTTTATCGCAGCTCACCCGTACAGGCAAGGCGACGCCGGCCAGCGGCCTGATCCGCGTCAGCCATTTTTTCGATAACACAAACGGCACCAGCGCAGCCGAGGTTTCTACCAGTGTGTGGCCAAACTGTTTTGCAATATCATAACCAAAGCCTGTCGCACCCAGTGTGGGAATGGACAAACCGCCGGTGGCGACCACCAGTGATTCAGCGGTAAACTCGCCACAACTTGCGCTGAGATTGAACTGCTCTGTATATTCAATTTTTTCTATGGCGCATTTCTTATAGATTTTCACTGCGCCCTGCGCACACTCCTGCAACAACATCTGCAATATGTCTTTCGAGCTGTGTTTACAGAACAGCTGGCCGGGTTCTTTTTCGACATATTCGATCTTGTGTTTCTCCACCAGCGCAAGAAAGTCATAGGCACTGTACTGGCTCAAGGCGGATTTACAGAAGTGCGGGTTTTGCGAGCTGAAATTTTCGTGTGTGGTATTGAGGTTAGTGAAATTGCAGCGACCACCACCGGACATGAGTATTTTTTTGCCGACCTTATTGGCATGGTCCAGCACCAGTACCCGCTTATCCCGTGCTGCTGCATTGAACGCACAGAACAGCCCGGCGGCACCTGCGCCGATAATAATCACATCGTAATGATTGTGCATTACAACGGTCTTTTAATCATGGGCATTATTTTTTCTGTTTCACCGGCCGTGTCCAGCCCCTGATGGTTTTCTGTGGTGAGCGGCTGATCACCAGCACATCGCTTTCGTCGATATCTTTGGTGACCGTGGCACCGGCACCGATAGTAACACCATCGGCGATGCTCACCGGCGCAACCAGTTGTGTATCGGAACCGATAAACACATCGTTACCAATGGTGGTCTGGTGTTTATTGGCACCATCGTAATTGCAGGTGATGGTGCCGGCACCGACATTGACGTTATCACCCATCACCGTATCGCCCACATAACTCAGGTGATTAACCTTGCTGCCCTTACCAATTTCAGCTTTTTTAATCTCGACAAAGTTACCGACTTTAGCGCCCTGTTGCAGGTGTGTCTCCGGGCGTATTCTGGCAAAGGGCCCGACTTCACAGTCTGCATCGATCTGTGCATTTTCGATTACACTGTTGGCTTTGATGCGCACATTCTCACCGATCTGTGAATTGATAATCACACAGTTAGCGCCGATTTCACTGCCCGTGGCAATACTGACCTCGCCTTCCAGCACCACATTCACATCTATAAACACATCGTTGCTGATGGTTACCTTGCCACGCACATCAAGTCGTGCCGGATCCGCCAGTGCCACACCATCGGTCATTAACTGCTCGGCGATATTGCGCTGGTAAATCCGCTCCAGTGTCGCCAGTTGCAGACGGTTATTCACCCCTTCTACTTCATAGCTGTCGGCAACGGTGGTGGTTTTTATTTCTATGCCCTGTTCTGCCGCCAGCGCAAAGATATCTGTCAGGTAGTATTCACCCTGGCTGTTCTGGTTATTGATATTTTCTAGCAGCGCCTGCAGGGTCTCACCCTTGCAGCTCAGGATACCGCTGTTAACTTCGTTAATCTGCTGCTGTGCCTCACTGGCATCTTTCTGTTCAACTATGCCGGTGACCTGGTTGCTCTCATTGCGCAGGATTCGGCCATAACCGGTCGGGTTATCCAGGCACACGGTGAGCAAACCAATTTTATCTTCACTGCCATCCAGCAGCTCGGTCAGGGTCTGCTGCGAAGTTAGGGGTACATCACCATATAACACCAGCACGTTATTGTTCAGGTTAACTGCATCAAATGCCTGCTGTACCGCATGGCCGGTGCCCAGCTGCTCTGTCTGCTCAACCCATTTTGCATCGAAGTGCGCACAGGCCTGTTTGACCATTTCCCCACCATGGCCATAGACCACGATGATTTCTTCTGCACCCAGTGAGCGGGCTGTGTCATACACGTGTTCCAGCAGGGATCTGTTTGCCAGCGTATGTAAAACCTTGGGCTTACTGGATTTCATCCGTGTGCCCTTACCGGCGGCGAGTATGATGACACTGAGCGACATAGTTATTCCTTACCCTTTAAATTCTTTGTTTGTTTTTCAGTTATACAGGCTGTTCTGCTGATTCAGCCACAGAGCTGATTGTTACTGAAACGATCGGCTATGACAAATATTTAGGCGATTTCGCCGCTTTTGAGTCAGCGCACGTGGGAAACAAGAGCACAAGTCCGCCAATGAACGCACTAAAGTGCAGGAGCACTTTGAACGAGCGAACGCTCGGCCCGAAGGGTGGAGCACAGGATGTGCGTAATAAATACACGCAAATCTGGTAGTTATATGCATGAATGCCATCAGCATAGCTGATCCGCCGTTTGACTAATGACGACAGACTAACGACTTACGACTGCCCCCCCTGCCTACCGCTAAATACCGCACATCCTGTGCATAACCACTCCCGGCGTCCTGCCTCTCGCGGAATACCTCACATCCCTGTGCATAAAAAAAGCCGGACTTGAGTCCGGCTTTTTCTGAATCGATTGATCACCAACCTGGGCTGCGTGTTAACGGCGGCCTTTAAGCTTCTTGATGGTTTCAACCATGGCCGCGGCTTCGGCCAGTTCAGCACTTGCACGGGCAAAGTCCATTTCTGAACTCTTGTCCTGCATGGCTTCTTCAGCACGTTGCTTGGCTTCAATGGCAGCGGCTTCGTCCAGGTCATCTGCACGAATCGCTGTATCTGACAATACAGTCACGACATGTGGCTGTATTTCCAGCATTCCACCGGTGATGAAAAATGATTCATCCTCACCGTTCGCGCCACGAACACGTACTTCACCGGCCTTAAGGCGGGTCAGCAGTGGGGTGTGGCGGGGCGCGATGCCCAGCTCACCCATAACACCCGGGGCAAAGACCATTGTGGCCTGGCCTGACCAGATCTCTTTTTCTGCGCTAACGATGTCTACATGTGTTGTCATAGCCATAAGCTTTCCTTACATGTTTTTCGCTTTTTCTTTAACTTCGTCGATGCCGCCTACCATATAGAACGCCTGCTCTGGAATGTGATCCAGCTCGCCGTCAAGGATAGCTTTAAAGCTAGCTAAAGTTTCTTTTAAGCTTACGTATTTACCAGGCGCGCCGGTGAATACTTCTGCTACGAAGAATGGCTGTGAAAGGAAACGCTGCATCTTACGTGCACGAGCAACGGCCTGCTTATCTTCATCAGATAATTCGTCCATACCCAGAATCGCGATGATGTCTTTCAGCTCTTTATAACGCTGCAGAGTACCCTGTACACCACGTGCGATATTGTAGTGTTCCTGGCCAACAACCTGTGGGTCTAACTGACGTGAAGTTGAGTCCAGTGGATCTAACGCGGGATAGATACCCAGTTCCGCAATTTGACGTGAC
>JBFFND010000095.1:0-7734 GCA_041563375.1 Gammaproteobacteria bacterium
AACGTGGTACTGCCTGCCAGTCTACCCGGTGGTCGACGGCGCCGGAGTGTTGTGCAAAACCAGTCAGCTCGTGTGTTCTGGCTATGAGCTTGATCGCGTTATTGTATTCACCATAGGGGTAGGCGAGCAGGCCGGGGCTTGTTCCCAGTTTGCGTTTAATGACAGTTTCTGTCTGGGTGATTTCTTTTTTAATGCGTTCTTGCCATTGTAAATAACTTTCATCATCACGTTGCCGCACCAGATGTGAGTGCACAGTGGTGTGGTTGGCGATAGTTGCGCCTTCCTGCTTTAGCTGCTGCAGTTGCTCCCAGCTCATAAATTCCTGGCTGTGACCAATCCGTGCGGTGTTAATAAAAATGGTGTAGGGGAATCCATGTTTGCGTAACAGTGGCAGCGCATTGCTGAGTACCGAGTTATAACCATCATCAAAGGTGATGGCGATCACCCTGTCGGGCAGTGGTTGCTCATCTTTCAGTGATCGAATAATTTTCGCTAATGGCCACACATTAAAATTATTATCCGCGAGGTACTGCATGTGTTCGGCGAACTGTTGTGACGTGACACTGGTGACAGGCGGTGTGTCGTCATCCACGTGGTGGTATTGAATAATTACCGCCGCGTGCAATGCCGTGGCCTGCAAGAGTAATACGATGCTCAGTATTATCAGGCTGAGTGGAGTTATTAATGTACGTGTGATGGAGTTGTGCATTATTCTCTCTGTGAATTTTTTGCCTGCTGGCCGTGTACCTGTTCGAGTTTAAACGGCTTGTTGCCTGTATGTGGTTTTGTGTGAGTCAGATTTATCGTTTAAGTTTACTGTACTGGAATTAAAAAAGCCTGCAAACGCAGGCTTTTTTTAACCGTCTCGCTAAGCCAGTGCGCGAACCAGTTGCTGCTTTTCGGTCGTGGCGTTGCCGGTCAGGGCAAAACCGAGCAGTTTGTCGTCCTGTTTAAACAGTGACTTTACGCCACCATCAACAGTTTCCTCAAGCCACTCGCCGTCCTGTTGTGCAGGGGGCGGGCACACCACCACCGGGCAGGCCGGGGTTTTTACCATCACCGGCATCGCCGGGTAATTCACCGCAGTGCGCTCTCCGTGCAGGGTTTTTGCCAGTGCCCGTGCGCCAATCATAATCGGCATCACATAGGGCAGTAACTGGCCGTTGATTTCCGCGCAATCACCCAGCGCGTAAATATGCGCATCGCTGGTCTGCATAAACTCATTCACCACAATGCCGCGCTGGCAGGCAAGACCGGCGGCTTCGGCAAGTCCGGTGTCTGCGCGCAGACCGACGGCGGATAATACCAGGTCTGCCTGCAGCGTGGTGTTATCACACAGCTCAACCCGGTAGCCCTGATCGCTGTGATTAATTGTGCTGACACTGTTATCCAGGTACCAGTGAATGCCCTGTGCCGACAAAGCGGTTTGCAGATCAGCGGCGGCTTTTTGTGGTAACAGGCGCCCCAGTGGTTGCTGTGCCAGGTCAACCAGGCTCACCTGGTAATCGGCATTGCCCAGGTCATTGGCAAATTCGCAGCCAATCAGGCCCGCGCCCATAATCACGATGTGCTTTTTACCCTGCAGTTGCTGGTAAAAAGTGTCGTAGTCCTGCAGTGAATTCACCCGCATCACGTCATCGGCGGCATCGCCATCGATATTGAGTTTGATCTGGTTGGCTCCATTACACAGCACCAGCTTACTGTAACTGAATTCACCCTGACTGGTGTGCAATACCTGCTGGTCGCGATCAATGCTTTCAACCATGCACTGGCTGATGATTTCGATGTTTTCCTTTTCTGCCATCTGTGCTGCCGGCGTATTCACCAGCTGCTGCGGCGTCTGCTGCTTGCTGAGCGCATTGGATAACATAGGCTTTGAATAAAAATCACCCTTGTCTGCAGTTATAATGCGCAGCGGGGTCTGCTTGTCCAGCTTGCGGAATTCCCGTGCCAGGGTGTAGCCTGCGAGGCCACTGCCGATAATGGTTATACTGCTCATGATGATTCCTTAAATATCTCCGTGAAATAACCCCGCGCCTGTCGGCGCGGGGTTGTACGCTATGTTCGCTATCTCGCGAGAGTTAGGTGTGCGGTTAGCGAATGTTTTAGACTTCAACCATTTCGAAGTCAGACTTGGCGACACCGCAATCCGGGCAGGCCCAGTCTTCGGGAATGTCTTCCCATCGAGTGCCGGGGGCGATGCCATCATCCGGCCAGCCTTCGGCTTCGTCGTAAATAAAACCACATACGATACATTCATACTTTTTCATTGTGTTGCTCCTGATTTAATTTCAAATTCAATTGTATTAACAAATTCGTTGC
Organism: Gammaproteobacteria bacterium; assembly: GCA_041563375.1. Classification (GTDB taxonomy): domain Bacteria; phylum Pseudomonadota; class Gammaproteobacteria; order SZUA-229; family SZUA-229; genus SZUA-229. The sequence continues at coordinate 2,323 of JBFFND010000095.1, forward strand.
TTAAGCATTCACTTTAGCCAGTGTGTCCTGGTAGTGCTTTGCATGGCGTTCTTCAACCTTGGCCAGCGCGTTAAAACGCTTCGCCGCTTTTTCCAGTACCGACTTGAAGAAGTCCGCATGTTCTTTCGACTCATCAATCTGCTCGGAAAACTCGTTTGCTGCCGCCTCGTTGTTTTCTTCTACAGCCATGTGGTAGAAAGATGGGTACATTTCGGTGTACTCATGGGTCTCGCCTTCAATCGCCAGTTCAAGACACTTCGCCGGTGTTAACTTTTCCTTAGGGAACAACAGGTCGGCATGGCCGATGGCGTGTTGAACTTCTTGCGCCGCGGTTTCCTCGAATACGCGGGCGGTTTCCTCATCACCCTGGGCACGACACACTTTGGCAAAGTACAGGTACTTGATGTGGGCCATGGATTCACCTGCGAAGGCGGCTTCTAAATTTTTTACTGTTACTGATTCAGACATGATTAATTCCTCTCGGTTTAGCTTTGTTTACTAAGTTGGGTTATGGGTTTTGTTTGTCTTCGAGAGTGATAATAGGGATTATAGATAGAAAAAACCAATGAGTAATAACAATATGATTGATAGACAAAATCAATCAATATAAATTATTTGATAGTTTTTCGGCTGAACGGCTGGAGTGTCCTGCCCGCTGGCTCGGGCCGGTGCTTCAGGCCGGCTGCGTCAGCCCGTCTTCGATCAGGCGCCGGGTCATGTGCAGGCGCATGGGGCCGCTTTCGGTGATGGTGTGGAACAGGTGGTGCGGGCTGGTGGAGCGCTCGATAATCTGTTCCAGGTCATCCTCGCATTCCCGGTAATAATCCAGCAGGCGCAGCTCAAAACGGTTGAGCGCATTGCTTAAGGGGTCTTTGGCCTGGCGTTTGCGAATCGTTTCCATGCCGTCTTCAAACACATTGCCCAGGCACATATGTACTGCAGAGAACAGCGTAGCCCAGCCGTTGTGCCAGAACATCAGGTCCTTGTCGAAGGTTTCGCCGCCTGTACCGCCGCCTGCCAGCATCTGCTTCAGCAGGTCGCGCTCGTTCACCGCTTCATGCAGCTCCATCGCGTTAGCACGGCCGTAGGCATCGATGGTGGTGCTGGTGAGCAGCATATGTACATTGGGCGCGCTGCCCAGCACAAAGGTGGCGTCCTTGATCAACGGTGCCGGGGTGTCGGGGTTGAGGGGGTTGCGTTTATGGCGCGCAGAAGGAGCAGACGACAGCACCTGTACCTCGTGGCCGCGACGTCCCAGCTCCCGTGCCAGCCGCGCAAACACACCTTTTTTGAACAGTTCCATGGAGAAGTTCAAATGCACCTGCTTGTGCAACAGGCACAGCTGGATTTCATCGGAATACTTTGGCGCGGCTTCAACAATATTGGCAATCTTGGTTACCGGAATGCGTTCTTTCAGCTCGCCTTTTTTATTTACCACTACTTCCTGGTGAAACTCATCGAAGCTGATCTGCAGCATCACCTTGGCGCGCGGCCAGCTGATCGGGCGGCGGCGTATTGCCTTGGCCATATTGCCCATCACCTCATGGGTAATCTCCCGGCTGTCGGCAAAGTCGCCGTTTAACAGAATCGCGAAGGTGGTGACATGCTGCATGGTGGCGATGGCATTGTAAAAATGCTGCAGGTGTTTGGTGAGGTCACCGCCGGTAAACAGCACCGATGTGGTCAGCTTGTCCACCATCTGGTAAAGCGAATCCGGATCGTCGGTGTTTTTCATCAGCGGGCGGAAAATAAACATGCAATGGCGGCAGGTTTGCGGGCATCCCATGGCGGGAATGATCCCCAGCTTACTGAATACGTTGAGGTGCTCCGGGTCGGGCAGCTCATCCACCAGTGCCAGTCGCTGCTTGTCTTCCTCGGCCAGCATACTGGCATAGCGATCTTTTTCTTCCTTTGCCAGGTCTTTATAGGCAATGGCAAAGCTCCTGCGGAACAGCTTGAGCGCATCCCAACGGGCTTCGATATAATCCGCCAGTGAATCGCTGTCGCCCTGTTGCTGCAGCTGTAATAGCTGGTGTTGCTGTAACTGCGGTTCGCCCTGGTAGTTGTGCCAGTAATCGATATAGGCGTGGATAAATTCGGCGGTACTCTGGCTGTTCAGCAGCATCTGCATCAGGAATGCCTGTGGCCCCTGGGCGAAGGCGGCCAGCACCTCCTGCTGGTACTGCGGGTTGATATTGTGCTGCAGCCAGTTCCAGGCATACACATAGGTCATTGGAAAAGCCAGGGGCTCGGCATTGTGCGCGTGCGCCGGGTCTTTGCCCAGCATCGCCAGCATGTCACCGCGGGTCAGGCGGTTGATCTCGGTTTTAAAGCGCTGCCGCATCGACACCAGGTAGGCCTGATGCACCTCCTGCTGGGCTTCAGGGCTGAGCTGGATTTCGCTGGAGGGGCGACCGGACTGGATGGCTGTGCTGGTATTCATAGGGGCGAAATGTAGCATATCCGGCAGGGGAATTAACCCTATAAGCCAGGGTCTATAGGCTTATGCGATAACCGGCAGCAGCGGTTTGCATGATCAGTGGCGGGACGTCATTAACTTTGGATGATGTATTGCCGGCTTAACGGTTCAGCTGCGGGATGCGCTCGTTTATGCCTCGACTTCCTCGGCCTTGCCCAGCTTGATCGCACTCTCCAGCTGCTGTTTGTCAAACAGGATGGTCTCGCCGGTGGTGATATTGCGGGTTTCGTATTGAGTGTCTGTTTCCGCCAGCACCTGGATGCGCATGCCCGCAATAACCAGTATTTTATTAATGATATTTTTCATTATCGAAGGGGCGGGTTTGTCCTGTTGTTGTTATATAACAAAATTTCATTGGTCCGAATTGTATTATCATCTGCCGTGGAAATTCACTATAATTCGTTTTGAAATGCTTAGCGTAATCACACAGTCTATTTCCCTCCGCCGTCACCCGGCACAGTATAATGTGGAGTTTTATCGGCCTGCATCCAGCAGTTACAGGCCGGCTTTAAGTGCATGAAGGGCAGCGGCATCCAGTTATGATATTCACCAGGGCAGTATTTCGATTAGTAGCAGTCGCTCTTCTCAGTCTCCTTTATTTTTCCACGGCACAAGCGGTAATGCCTGCGGCGACCCCGGTCAGCGAGCTGCCGCTGACACTCAGTCAGCAACAGGCTGAATGGCTGGATCAGCACCCTGAAATTCAGATCGGTGCCATGAACAACTGGCCGCCGTTAAACTTTATTAACCTGCAGGGGCAGCAGGATGGCTTTGGCGTGGCCCTGCTGCAATTGTTGAACAAACGTCTGGGTGGACGACTGCAGCTGGTGAGTGGTGAGTGGAGTGTCCTGTATCAGCAGGTGAGCAATCAGCAGCTCGATGCCCTGCTGGATATTACCCCAACCCCGGCCAGGCAGAAGCATTTCAACTTCACCTCGCCTTATCTGCATATTCCCCATGTGATCATAGCGCGTAAAGATGCGCCATTCTTCGCCGATGAGAGTGCCCTGCAAGGTCACAGCATTGCGCTGGAACGGGGCTTTGGCAATATCGAATATTTCAGCCAGCATTATCCCGGCGTGCGTATCCAGCAGTATCCCAGTACCTCGGAAGCGCTGGGTGCGGTGGACAGGAAGGAAGTCGACGCCTATGTCGGCAACCGTGTGGTGAGCAGTTATATTATCCGTAACGAACTGATCGACAGCCTGCAGGTACAAAGCCGTGCGGCCAAGCGCGGCTCCTTGCTGGCCATCGGCGTGCGCAAGGACTGGCCAGTGCTGGCGGAAATTCTGCAGCTGGCGCTAACCAGCCTGTCCGATGCAGAGTTGCAGGGCATTCTCAGTGATGTACTGGCACAGAACTCGGCATTGCCGGGTATTTCACCGGAGGTTGATCTGAGCGAGGCAGAAATACAGTGGCTCAAGGATCATCCCCGCATTCGCCTGGCTTCCGATATTAACTGGCCGCCGTTCGAGTATTTCACTGAGCGGGGTGAATACCGGGGTATTGCCGCGGACTATATGCAGCTGATTGAAGACAAGCTGGGTATTACTTTTGTACGCTCACCGCAGGTGCCCTGGCATAACATTGTCGATATGCTCAAGGACAAACAGCTGGATGTGTATTCACTGGCAATGGAAACCCCGGCGCGGCGTTCCTATGCCAATTTCACTAAACCCTATATCTCCAATGCCATGGTCATAGTAACGCGGCAGGCGGTGGATTTTGTGCCCGGTGTGCAGTGGCTGTTTGGCAAACAGGTGGCACTGGAGCAGGGCTATGCCTCCTATGACCTGATCACGCAGCAGTACCCGGAAATCGAACTGAAAACCTACGCCGATACCCGCAGTGCGTTGCTCGCTGTGCTCAGGGGCGAGGCTTTTGCCTATGTGGGTAATATCGCCACCACCAGCCATATCCTTAAAGAAGAGGTGATCACCGGGCTGCGCATTTCCGGCGAGATACCGCTGCGTTTCGAGCTTTCCATGGGCGTTAGAAACGACTGGCCCGAGCTGGTGGGTATTCTGGATAAGGCACTGCAGTCGATTACCGCACAGGAGCGCGCGGCGATTTTCTCGCGCTGGGTACGGCTGGAGCAGCCATCATCCAGTCTCCCACTTAAATGGATAATAAGTGGGCTGATTGCAATGCTGCTGTTTGCGCTGGCCATCCTCTACTGGAACCTGCTGTTAAAACGCAAGGTGAAGGAACGCACGCAGCAACTCGAGCACCAGGCTTACCACGATACCTTAACGGGCCTGCCGAACCGCAGCGCGTTGATTGCCCAGCTGGAACAGCAGCTGGCATTCTCGCAGCGTAATCATGAAAAGGTGGCCATCCTGTTTATCGACCTGGATGACTTCAAGAAAGTAAACGACACCCTGGGGCATACCGTGGGGGATGAGTTGTTGCAGGCGGTGGCCAGCCGCCTCAGAAAAACCATTCGCGGCAGTGATGTGATCAGCCGCTTCGGCGGTGATGAGTTCGTGATTATGCTGTCGCACCTGCACAGCCTGGAAGATATTGAATCCACCTGTCTGCAACTGCTGCAATCAATGAAACAGAACTACCCGATTGGGCAACGCAATATTTCGATGTCGCTCAGCATCGGCATTGCCACCTATCCGGAAGATGGCGATTCGGTCGAACTGTTACTGCAGAACGCGGATACCGCGATGTACGCCGCAAAGAATATGGGCGGCGATCACTTCTCGTTTTATTCCGGACAGCTCAACCAGCAGGTGCACAGGCGTATGTTGCTGGAAGAGCATCTGTCCAGGGCGCTGGATAATAATGAAATCAGCCTGCACTTCCAGCCGGTGATCGATCTTGAAACCGGTGATGTGACCAAGTTCGAGGCGCTGGCCCGCTGGCATAACCATCAGCTGGGTGATGTCACCCCCGATGAATTTATCCCGGTGGCTGAGCACACC
>JBFFND010000096.1:0-7696 GCA_041563375.1 Gammaproteobacteria bacterium
GTAGCTCAAAGTCGCATCGGCAACCGCGTATTGGCTGAGAGAAAGTAGTACAATAGCGGTTAAATAACATTTCATTGGCCATATCCATCACTTAGTTGTTCTGTATGAGTAAAGAACGTATACAAAAAGCACTGGCTCGGCAAGGGCTTGGTTCACGTCGTCAAATTGAAGACTGGATTAAACAGGGGCTGATCAGCCTGAATGGCAAGCCGGTTGAACCGGGCCAGCAGGTCGAGGCGGGCGATGTGGTCGTGCATAACGGTCGCAAGATTATTATTCGTGATACCGAGCAAAGCCTGCCGCGGGTAATTGCCTACCACAAGCCGGAAGGCGAAGTGTGCAGTCGCAACGACCCGGAAGGGCGGCGCACCATCTTTGATAAACTGCCCGGCCTCAAGCACAGTCGCTGGGTGGCGGTGGGTCGGCTGGACATCAACACCTCGGGACTGATTCTGTTAACCGACAGCGGTGATCTGGCGAATCGCCTGATGCATCCGTCGAGCCAGTTGCAGCGAGAGTACGCAGTACGTGTTATGGGTAAAGCCAGCCCGGAACAGCTGCACAAGCTGACCAATGGCGTTGAACTGGAAGATGGACCGGCGCGCTTTGAAGAGATCGTCGAGCGCGCCAGTGATGATGAGTTTGAACCCTCCGAAAGCAGCTTGAATCGCTGGTATCACGTGGTGTTAATGGAAGGGCGCAACCGCGAGGTGAGACGCATGTGGGAAGCGGTTGGCCTCAAGGTGAGTCGCCTGATGCGTGTGCGCTACGGTTCGGTGATTATGACCAAGAGCCATCGGCCGGGTCAGGTGCGTGAGCTGGAGGCGAATGATATTCGCGAGCTGGCGGCACTGGCAGGAATCGAGTATGCAAAGGAACTCCGCTCCGGCACGCCCGTCAAAAAGAATTACAGAATGGGTCGTCATGCAATGCCTGCGTCACGGGGGCGTGGCGGCTCGAATAAAACCACCTCAGGGGGCGGAAAGAGGGTGAGCCATGCAAAACGTCGTTAAGTTAGTTTGTCTGTTTGGGTTGTTGCTGGTGCAACCGGCCTATGCCAAACAGGAAGGTGCGCTGGAAGCCGGTATGGTTAACCCCGGTTATGTGGAACAGCCGCAGTGGTTTAAAACTTCCTTTCTTGATTTGAATGAGGACATCGCCGAAGCCAGTGAAAACGGCAAACGCCTGATGATTTATTTTTATCAGGACGGTTGTCCTTACTGCAAGAAATTGTTGCAGGACAATTTCGGCCAGCGGGATATTGCAGAAAAGACCCGTAACAACTTTGATGTGGTGTCACTCAATATCTGGGGTGATCGCGATGTCACACTGGGGGATACAGTGACCACGGAAAAGGATTTTGCAGAACGTTTAAAGGTGATGTACACCCCGACCCTGATTTTCTTTAATGAAGAAGGCAAAGCGGTATTACGAACCAACGGTTATTACCCGCCGCAGAAATTCGATGCTGCGCTGGATTATGTTTTACAGCGCAAAGATAAAACACAGAGTTTCCGAGCCTACCTGGCAAGCGCGGGCGCCAGACAGACAGAAGGCAAGTTACATACCGATGTGGCCACATTGCAGGCACCCTATGATTTTTCACAGAACAGTGACAAATACCGGCTGGTGATGTTCGAGCAGAAACAGTGCAAGGAATGCGATGAACTGCACCTGGATATCCTGCAACGTGATGAGTCGAAGCAGCAGCTGAAAAAATTCGAGGTGGCGGTGCTGGATATGTGGTCGGAAGACAAGTTGACCCGGCCTGATGGTCGCAAGGTTGCAGTTAAGGACTGGGCCAGGGAGCTGAATATCCAGTATGCGCCGAGCCTGGTGTATTTTGACCCGCAGGGCAATGAAGTTTTTCGCAGTGATGGTTACCTGCGCTCATTCCATGTGCAGTCGGTTATGGATTATGTCTCCAGCGAGGCTTATAAAACCCAGCCCAATTTCCAGCGTTATATCGACAACCGTGCGCACGAACTGCGGGAGCAGGGGATTGAAGTCGATCTTATGAACTAAGCCGATTGCAACGGGATGGGGCAATTTCATAATATCGCGCTGAATATTGTGACCGGTTTTCTCGGCGCAGGCAAAACAACCGCACTGCAAAACCTGCTGGCACACAAGCCGGACACGGAAGTCTGGGCAATCGTCGTTAATGAGTTCGGCAAGACGGGGCTTGATGGCAAATTATTGCAGAACCGTGGTGTCGCGGTTAAGGAAATTGCCGGTGGCTGTTTATGCTGTGTCACCGCCCAGCCCTTCACGGTTGGTTTAAACCAGCTGATCAAGCAATATCATCCGCAACGTATCCTGATCGAGCCCAGCGGCCTTGGGCATCCGCAACAGTTGCTGTCGCAGTTATCCAGCGAGTTCTACCAGGATGTATTTGATATTCGCGCGGTGATTACACTGCTGGATGCGCGTCAGTTACATGATCCCCGTTATCTTGCGCATGACACCTTTATCAGTCAGCTGGCGCTGGCAGATGTGCTGGTCGGCAATAAAATGGATCAGTACGGTGAAACCGATCGTGCGTTGTTCTATCAACTGGCACAGCAACTGGGGTTGCCAGAGGAGCGTGCGCTATTACGTGAGGGTGCACAGATTGATCTGGCGTGGCTGGATCTGCCTCACGGGACAGCAGCACCATTGAAAGCTGGCGATCTGCATTTTCCCCCATCAACGCAACACACGGCAAAGCCCTCGGCGATACAGGCAGTGATTAAATCGGTGGCGGGCTGGCACATCACGCCTGCAGCGGCTGATGCCCATTACAGTTGCAGCTGGCGCATGCCAGCGACATGCTGTTTTAATTCTGCGTTGACTGAGTGGCTACGCCGGCTTGCGGTCGATGCAGCGCTTAGCCGAATCAAGGGGTTATTGTGTACCGAGCAGGGCTGGGTTACGCTGAATATTACCCGGCATGAAGCACAGATATTACCCGCTGATGCGGGTGAGAGTAATATACTTGAAATTATTTCCATGACACCGCTGTCGGTGAATTCGATCACCGAACAGCTTCAGCATTTGCAGACAGGCGCATCAGCGGAGGCAGCACAGTAAACGTATGTTGGCAGAATCACCGCGCATCAGGGTACTTACCTACAATATTCACAAAGGCTTTAGCGCGGGCAACCGACGGTTTGTGCTACACCAGATAAAATCGCTGATTCGCTCGGTCGACTCCGAGCTGGTGTTTCTGCAGGAAATACAGGGCGAGCACCTGCATAAATCACAGCGACATCACAACTGGCCGGATGAATCACAGTTCGAATTCCTTGCCGATGAGGTCTGGCATCACCACGCCTACGGCAAAAACGCGATCTATGAAGCCGGGCATCACGGCAATGCGATCCTCAGTAAATACCCGTTTGTTGAATGGGAAAATATCGATGTGTCCTATATGCGCACCGCCAGTCGCAGTCTGTTGCATGGGGTGATTCGTATCAGCGACAGCATGCCGCGGCTGCATGTGGTGTGTGTGCATCTGGGGTTGCTGGCGATGGAACGGCATCGCCAGGTAAAAAAACTGGTACAGCGCATTAATGCGACGGTGCCCGAGCATGAGCCGATGATTATTGCCGGGGATTTTAATGACTGGCAGGGCTGGTCGGATAATTACCTGCGGCGCCAGCTGGGGGTTTACGAAGTGTTCAAGGAACAGAACGGACGTTGTGCCAGGACATTTCCCGCCTGGTTGCCGTTTCTGTCGGTGGATCGTATCTACAGCCGTGGCCTCACCATTGCCAATAGTGAATGCCTGCGGGATACCCCCTGGCGTGGCCTGTCAGACCATCTGCCATTGCTGGCTGAATTTCAGATTCGCCTGTAAATGCCCCGGATTGCCAATACTAACTGGACAGTGGGTTAGTTATGGCTTATAAATGACCGGCTAGTCATTTAGGGAGTCAGCGTGCAACATTCCAATCCGACCACAGACCCGTCAGCCAGCGAACAGGCCCCTCAACATCTGCAAGACGCCAGCAGCCGCTGGCAGCGCCGCAAGGACGCACGTCCGGAAGAAATTCTCGATGCGGCGCTGCATCTGTTCAGCGAAAAAGGCTTCAGCGCAACCCGCATGCAGGATGTGGCCAGGGCAGCGGGTATCTCCAAGGGTACGCTCTATCTCTACTTTTCCAATAAGGAAGCGATTTTCTATCAGGTGGTGCAGCAACGAATCACGCCCCAGCTGGATCAGGTAGAGTCGATGGTGGATGCCTCTACCGGCAGCCAGGCAGATTTACTTAAACAGCTAATCAATGGCTGGTGGCTGGGAGTGGCCTGTTCTTCCTTATCTGCAATACCCAAAATCATTACCGCCGAGGCGGGCAATTTCCCCGAGCTGGCACGCTACTTCACCCTGAATGTGGTGACCCGCTCGCGCAAACTGTTCAGCCGGGTGATTGAGCGGGGCATGCAGCGCGGTGAGTTCCGCCAGTATGATGCTGATACGGTGGCGCGACTGGTCATTGCCCCGCTGGTACAGGCCACTATCTGGATGCACTCGCTCAAGCCCTATGACGATGATGCCGGTACACAACAATATTTGCAGTTGCATTGCGAATTTATACTCAACTCACTGCTGCAGGACAGGTCGCCGAATGCGAACAGCAGCGAAGGGACAATGCCTTGATTAAAACAGTAATTACTTTGCTGGTGTTGCTGCTGATGCCGCTACAGCTGATGGCGCAGGCACAACAGCTGACCCTGCAGCAGGTGCTACAGAAGGTGATTGATAATTATCCATCAATCAGGCTGGCAACCCTGCAGGTTGAAAAAGCCCGCGAGGACAGTATCAAGGCTGAATCACAGTTGTCATGGCAGCTTAATGCCAATGCGGGTGTGGCGCGCGAGACCAATTTGATCGGCAGTTCCACCGACCAGATGAAACTGGGCGCGGGCCTGAGCCGTCGTTTACAAAACGGCGGTGATCTGGGCTTTAATGCCAGTATGCTGCGGGACGATGCAGAAGACAGTTTTGCCCCTACCATTCCCAACCCGTCTACTAAAACACGTGTCGATATCAATTACCGCCACCCATTGCAGCAGGGTTCGGAAAACTCTCAGTATGAAGAAAGTAAAGTGGCTGCAGCTGCCGCAGTAAAGCTGGCACAGGGTGAAAAGATAGCGCTCTATGATCGTCTGGCAAGTGAGGTGCTGGAGGTTTACCTTGCTGCTGCCACCACCCACGTTCGTATCCTGAATATGGACAAGGCTATTGAGCGCAGTCAACGCCTGAAAGATTACATTGCCAGCGAAGTCTCGTTGGGCCTGTCGGAAGAAAAAGACAGTCTGCAGATCAATGCGCGACTTGCCACTAACCGCGCAGACAAGCAGAGTTTGCAGGTGTTATGGCAGCAGCAGGTGGTGAGCCTGAACCGGCTAATGGACCAGCACTGGCAACAGGAATTTCTGCCCTTGCTTGAGCCTGCACAGTCGGCGTTTAAACAGGCGCTGCAGAAATCCTATGACGAGCTGTATGCCAGTGCACAACAGCAGGATGCAGCTCTCAAACAGATTGAAGCCCGTCTGTTACTTGCCGACAGCGCGATTCGCCTGAGCCGTGACAAGCGCCAGGACCAGCTGGACCTGGTGATGTACCTGGGCAACGAAAAAAACCAGGGTGATGTGGCGGTTGGTGATTTTGACGAGTCACAGCTGGTAGGCGGTGTCAGTCTTGAATTCAGGCGTGGCCTGGATAAAAGCGGACTGGATGCAGAGCTGCGCCAGGCGCATCTGGATCGCGAACTGGTATTGCAGGATAAAAAACTGCAGTTGCAGAACCTGCAGTACCGTGTTGCCAGCTTACAGACTGAAATAAAATCAGCACAGGCTGCAGTGCAGGCCTTTGACCGCAGTGTACGTGCAGAATCGGCCAAACTTCGTGAAGCTACACAACGTTATAAAGACGGACGCATTGAAACCGACCGCATCATTGATTTTGAAGCCCAGCTATCCAGTGCCGAGCTGGCATACGAACTGCAAAAAATTGAACTGGCGCGACGTTATTATCAACTGGATCTGCTGATTGGTTCAATCTGGGAAACTGTGGTTCGCCCGGAAATTGCGTTTCTAAAAATGACAGCTGAATCAACACAGCCACCAACTGACTCAACAAGCCAACAGGATATCAACTAATGCGCGCGGCAATTCATTTTCTGGTGACACGCAGTCTGGTGGTTAATCTGATTTCGGTGTTCCTGATTGCACTGGGCATTACCGTGGCCCTGCTGTTTATGAAGGTGGAAGCTTTTCCCAATGTGAATCTGGATATTATCCAGATTGATGTGGTGTACCCCGGTGCGTCACCGAGTGAAGTAGAACAACTGGTGATTACGCCGATTGAGCAGGAACTGCGTTCGATTGAAGGCATCGATAAAATGATTTCGATGGCGTTCCCCGGCTCCGGGCGAATATCGATGGAAGTGGATCCCGATTCACCACGTCGTGATCGACTCACCTCGGATATATCACTGGCGGTGGATCGTGCCACCTTGCCGGATAATCTACTGGATGATCCGTTTGTAACAGAAGTGGACGGTTCGGTGTTCCCGGTGCTGCGGGTCGCGCTTTCGGCAGATCGCGACGAGCTCGCATTGAAGCGCCTGGGTGACAAGGTTAAGGAAGAACTGCTGGCCATCGATGGCGTGGCCAAGGTAATGATACTGAGTGACCGTAAGGCTGAATACAGTGTGGTGGTGGATCCGCAAAAGTTGCAGGACACACGGGTATCGGTAGACCAGATTGCGCAGGTATTACAGGGCTGGAACCTGAATACGCCGGGTGGTGATATCGATACGCCAGAAGGACAGAAGTCGGTGCGGATTGTGGGCGAGTTTACCAGCATTGAAGATGCTGAAAATATTGTGATTCGCGCCAATGCTGCAGGTAATGTATTGCGGCTGGGTGATATCGCTACTATCAGCGAAGCACTGCAGAAACCGCGCACATTACACGATGTTGAAGGCCAGTCGGCGGTTTCCTTGCTGGTGCTGAAAAAATCCGATGCAGATATTATTAATACCATCGATCGGGTTAAACCCTATCTACAAACCATTCCGCAACTGCACGGTGAAGACATTACGGTTAAATCGTTCCAGGATTTTTCACGCTTTGCTCGAATGCGCCTGGGGGTATTAACCAATAACGGTCTGGTGGGCATCGTACTGGTGTTTATTTCACTGTTGCTGTTCCTGCGTTTTTCCGTCGCGATGACCACCACCTGGGGACTGCCGATTATTTTTATGAGCGGCATTGCGCTGATGTACTACATGGGCATAACCCTGAACCTGATTTCGATGATGGGTTTTATCCTGGTGCTGGGTATGGTGGTGGATGATGCGATTATTATTGGGGAGAATATTACCCACCATATGGAAAAAGGACTGAACCCGGTTGAAGCCGCGGTTAAAGGCGCGGTGGAACTGATGGGGCCGGTGACCACCACCATACTCACTACCATTGCGGCATTCCTGCCACTGATGTTTATGTCGGGCATGATTGGTAAATTTATTATCGCGATACCGATTGTGGTAATCAGCCTGCTGATTCTGTCCTGGCTGGAATCGTTTCTGATTCTACCCAGCCATGTGGCCCATGTAACCAACCCCAATAAACACCCCAAAGAGCGCCGCTGGCTGGTGGCGCTTGAAGAAGGTTATGCCTGGGCACTGGGTAAAGCGCTGCA
>JBFFND010000097.1:0-7693 GCA_041563375.1 Gammaproteobacteria bacterium
TCTGTTCTGGACCGACTATCTTGACCAGGGTCACGCGCTGCAAAAACTGCAGCCGGCGGTGCACCTGGTCAAGGGTGAGTACAGGGGCGAGGGGCCGTGGAAAGTCGGTGATGCGGTGATTAGCGTACTGGGCTGTCACGGCTGTGATGCCCGCCTTGCCCGTGAGTTTGCCAGCTGGCAAAGTTTCTTGCAGATGTCGGCAGACACCTACCCGGAAGCTGAAAAGATACAGCGTATCGCACAGCATTTTGGCGCGCTATAACCTGCCCCGTCTGTCTTACAGGTTTTTCTGCATCTTATAATGTTGAATGCTGGCAAACAGCAGGTAGCTTGGCTCAATGATTTCATACCCCAGCTTCTGGTAAAAACCCAGTGCATTATCCCTGGCGTGTAAAAACAGATGGTGTGCGCCCTGTTGCCGGGCAACCTCTTCCATATGCTTGACGATTTTTCGACCCACACCTTTTCCCTGCCAGGCATCAGCTACCGCCATATAGCGCAGCTGGGCGGCATCGCCAGTGGGGAACTGGAGTCGTGCCACACCTATCACCATTTGCCCGTCGCGGGCCATCAGGTGATAACTGCTGGCTTCTTCCATATCCTGTTCGCTGCCCCTGGCCTGGCCCCAGGGTTTTCTCAGAATACGCCAGCGCAGTTCATAATATTGTGCAAACTCTTCGGCGGTTTCAGGCTGGCTTAGCTGCATGGTGAGGGACCATTATTGAATCGTGCAAAGGATGCTGCAGTCAGCTGCTTCAGGCAAAAGAGACCCAGGTGGTGGCAACATATTTAACACCCTGCTGCAGTTGCGAGTTGCGGTGTTCGTGGGTCCAGAAGGGTGGAAACAATACCAGTGAGCCTTCACTGGGTTGCACCGCAACATTCTGGTACATAAATTCGGTGGCACCGCCGGGGCCGGGCACATCATTTAAATACCACAGCGCCACCAGTTGCCGATCGGCAAAGTCATGGCTGCCGCCATCAATGTGCCAGTTATAATATTCACCCGCATCGGTACGCTGCATATTGTAGCCGACATCTTTAAAGCGGCCCTTGAAAAACGGAAAGGCATCGGAAAATTCGCGCAGCGATGAACCCAGTGAACGAAACAGTTCGCGGGAAATATCCTGCCAGTGCTCGTGGGCACTGATCGCCAGGTCGGTCGACTGTTTTATATTCGGGTCTTCCTTGAAGTCCTGACCGATGCGTCCACGATACTGGGACGCCTGGTCACTTTCGAAGCGGCGAATCATTTCCCGGCAGATGTCTTTGGCCAGTGCATTTTCCTTGATAAAGATAAAACTGTCCTGTTTCACTTCTTTTAAGGTATGCAGGGGCTGGCGTTGTGTGGCATCGTGATACATGAATTTGCTTTTTATGGGTTAGCGTCTGAATGCGCCTAGCTTAGCAAAAAACGCTTATAAATAGTTGCTGTTAATCAATTTTTGTATATGGCTATCAGCGGCAGTACCGTGTTGCTGGTACAGGTCCAGCATCTGGTTGGCCATATTGATCCAGTGTTCATTGGCCGGTTCCAGTAGTGCGTTCAGGCTATGTGTGTTTTTATTTTCCAGCCAGCGGCTGTAGGCCTGCTGCAAGCTGGGAAAGATCATCTTGCGCAGACTGCTCAGATTGGCAAAATAAAAATGAATCTGTGCCGCTTCATTATTTTCAATCAACTTTGGCAGGGTCGACTGCATATCCGCAATATTGTCGCGTACTGCACGGGCCATCATTTCCGCCTGCGAGCGGGGCAGTTCCATTAACATGGCTTCCCACTGCTCACCAAGTATTTTACCCGCCATGATCTCACCGATTTCATGATGCAGCACGGTATTGACTTCATTGTCGGTCATTCGTTCCAGCGCGTCCTGTGGTGCCTGTTTAAAGTCATAACAGGTGAGCGCACGGGATAATGGGTTTTCCTGCTTATGCCAGTGGGACTCCTCGAACTTTTCCCAGATAAAGCGGCGCAGTGATTCACGGCGTATATACACGGTTTTATCCTGCGTCATGCCCGGTGGTGCTGCCAGATCCCGTGCCAGCTCGCGGCCGGAAACATACAGGGTGAAATCCTCGTGTGTTTCCTTGTGCTTCAGTTCTGCGAGAAAAAACACCGGTTTGCCATAGAGTCCATAACCACCGCTGTACACCAGTTGTTGCGCTTCCAGTTGCTGGTTTATGGCGGCACTGTCATACAGATCGAAGCTCTGGTCATTAATATCGAGGTTGCTCAGGGGGCGGGTTTCTATTTCATCCCACAGTGCTTCGCGCTGGGTCAGCCATTTGCCGATGTGGCTGTTATCCAGGCTCTGGCTAAAGGGAAGCTGGTGTTCCCAGCGATAGAATTCACGCATTTTCAGCAGGTAAATACACAGCGTGTAGTTGCCTGCGTACTGGGCATCGGAAATGTGGCAATTGTCTTGAACGAGCTGGGTGAGTGCTTGCATAAATCTCCCATTGGCCAATCGCAGCGGTTGAACCAGCACCTCGGCGCTGGACAGATATACTATGGAATCCCTGATTAATGCAGAGTTCCGCTATATCACTTTGGGGGTGAAGATAATTCCTTAGTGGGTTGATTATTTGCGTCCTGCAATAATCAACAGTCCGCACATCCCTGTCCATAAATAGTATACTACTCGCCAGCGAATATCCCCCCGCAAACAGTCGGGAATCATCTGAAATAGAAGAGTGTGAGTAGACCCCATGAGAATGAGAACCAAGTGGCATAATAAAGAGCGCGAAGTCAGCGTTGAAGAAAAAGCCAATACCATGGCCTTTATCTCCTGGCGAATTGCCGCGGGTATGGTGCTGAACCTGGAAAACGAGAATTTCCAGACCGACACCCAGCAACAGCGCCTGGAAGTGATCAGGGAGGCGCTGGCGTTTCTGGTGTCGGTGACTGACCGGCTGGTGGCCGGGCAGATGGAACAGCAGGAACGACAGGAGTTTATCGTCAAGTTCGCCACCAAGCTGGCAAAAACTTTCCAGGAAAACTGTGAAGACCTGATTGAGCGGGGCGTGGATTATAAAAAGCCCTTTATTGATATTTTGAACCAGCGCCTTGATGCCTATGCCGCCTGTTCATGGGATGATGAAGCGGACATGCCCGGTTTTAAATACAAACGCGACTTCGGTGATTTTGTCAGCGCGGTGATGGGTGAGCGGGATCGCAAATGGATTACCGATCAGATACTGGCAATTGAAGTGCCCGAAATGATGGAAAACCTGAAAAAAGCCAAATATGAAATGGTGGATGGACGCAGCTCGGCCCGCCTGGGTGATTAGCCGTTAATCCCTTGTTTATTGCTAAATAAAAGAAAACGCGAAACACGCGAAAACCGCAAAACACGCGATAAAACCTGCTCTGAGCTGAGCAGATATCGCGTTAATTAGCGTGCATTGGCGTTGTTCGCGTTTTCTTTTAACACAAACTAAAAAGGGGCCGGAATTAATCCGGCCCCTTTTTAACCTGAAGTGTTAGTTCCAGGTCGCAGTTTCAAGCGTGTAGATTACGCTTTGAATTTAGCAGCGTTATCTGTGTTGTGATTGCTGCCATCTTCGAAGCCGGCTTCATAGGCTTCGTTAGAACGCTGTTCTTCACGCTCTGGGTTACATACGTAACCACCTTGCCAACCCTGGATGTATTCTGGATCGATACCATCTTTTTCCAGTTTAACAACTGTGTCATAGTATTCTTGGTTCATAGCTAACTCCTGGTAAAGACCATGTTTAGTCACATATCGTTGGCCGTGATGCCAGCGACATTTGAAATAGGTTAATTACGGAAAAAGGCAGTCGAGTACCTTTTTCAGAATGCGCGATAGTATAGCAGACTGATAAACTGGCTATATATCCCTATAGGGAGGGGTGGAACATCTACCCTAGTAAGTCAGGGGATTCTACGGTTAAAGCGCAAAAAATCAAGGCTAAAGGCCGTATAAGCCATAATAAAGCCAGAAAAGCCGGTCTGGCAGGCATCTTGCCGAGGTGCTGGAGCTGGGGGCGATTGTCTGTCACGTTCAGCATGGCCAGTTTTCTCCTCGCAAATGGCCCTTATCCCACTCATTCTCCCGGTTTCTGGGAAGCTCTCAACAAAGCCCACAGATAAGCCACGTTTATGTTCATTATTAAACTCTGTTAATATGAGCAGGTTTAAATGAGAATTATTCTCCCCATATAGGGATATACGAAGCCCGTAGGCCTTGCTTTATGCTAAGCGACGCCGCCAGGCAAATCCCCCCAATAGCAAGATTAAGAGGTTTACCATGTCTGAAGAAATGCCGATGAACGATCCCGATTACGCCAGCGGTATAGCGGCATTTGAAGAGAAAAATTTCAATGCCGCGATGCGCTTTCTGATCAAATACGCACAGGACGGCGATGCAGAGGCACAGCACAAGGTGGCCATTATGTATCAGAATGGTCTGGGTGTGGTCGCCAATGACGACAATGCCTTTAAGTGGATGAAAGCGGCTGCCGAACAGGGACACCCGATTGCACAACACGGTCTGGGCTTTATGTATATGGAAGGCGAGTGTATTGCCCAGGATCTGGGCGAAGCCATGTGCTGGTTTGAGAAAGCCGCCGAGCAGGGCCTGATCGGTTCCATGACCACCATCGCCATGATGTATGAAGAAGGCCGTGGTGTTGAAAAAGACCAGGAAAAAGCGCAGGAGTGGTACAAGAAAGCCGGCTTCTGAAATAGTTATCCATCTTAACCCTGTGTGATTCCATCTCTGCGTTAAAAAATGATCACCTACGCATGTAGGCTCACATTTTTTGCCTTGATCTGAAATCACACAGGATTAATCTGAACAACTATTTATCGCGTTTTAAATATAAAATTATTATTCGGGATAGTCATGCGCCCAGCAAAATTATTATCAGTTCTTAATCGAGAATTTATCAGTACCGATACCGGCCATCACACACCGGTGATGTTGTGGGGCCCACCGGGCGTCGGCAAGTCGCAGATGGTTGCCCAGGTGGCGGAACAGCACGACATCCCGGTGATTGATATCCGCCTGTCACAGATGGAGCCCAGCGATCTACGGGGGATTCCGTTTAAAAACGGCAATGCGGTGGAATGGGCCGTGCCGGCGATGCTGCCCGATGCCGAGCGTCATGGCCCTAAAGGCATTCTGTTTCTGGACGAAATCACATCGGCCCCGCCCAGTGTGTCTGCAGCGGCCTATCAGCTGATTCTGGATCGGAAGCTGGGCAATTATGAAGTGCCTGATGGCTGGGCGATTTTTGCCGCGGGTAATCGGCAGGGCGATCGCGGTGTCACCTACACCATGCCGGCGCCACTGGCCAACCGCTTCTCTCACTATGAAGTGGATGTCAACCTGGATGACTGGGTGGCCTGGGCCTGGGAGCACAATATCAATGAGCGGGTGATCGGTTTCCTGCGTTTCCGTCCCGACCTGCTGTTTGATTTTGACCCGGCGCATAACCCGGTGGCCTTCCCCTCACCACGCTCCTGGGAATTTGCCCATAATGCACTGCACAAGTTCGAGGATCATCCCGACCTGTTGCTGGGCACGCTGCAGGCCTGTGTTGGCCCGGCGGCGGGGGTTGAGCTGAACGCCTTTATCGAAAGCCTGGAGCAGATGCCGGATCTGGATGCGATTATTGCCGGTGAAAAAGTGTCGGCACCTAAAGAGATTGATCTGCAATACGCGGTTGCCGCCGCCCTGGTGGGGCGAGCGATTCGCGTCAAGGGCACTGCCGAAGCCCCACAGGTGATGGGTAATATTCTCAAATACGCGAAAAATTTTCGCCAGAAAGAAATGGGCGTGATGATGGTGTCGGATATGCACCGCGCGATTGGTGAAGATATCTTTGCAGTGCCGGAATTTGCCGAATGGGCAAATGATATCGCCGAGCTAATGATTTATTAAAATAATGGCCCATATTAGCCCTGTGCGATCACATGCCTGCGTTGAAAAATGGACACTTACCTATGTAAGCTCATATTTTTCGCCTTGCCCTGTGGCCGCACAGAACTAATCTGAACCATTATTTGCCCCTGTGAGTTTCATATAAAACATGGCAATTGATCTGGAAAAAAAGCTGGCGACTGCTCGTACAAAACTGATCCTGGAAAAACCGTTTCTGGGAGCGCTGGTGTTGCGCCTGCCGATGGTGCGCGCAAAGGATGACTGGTGTGATGCCACCTTCAGTAATGGCAAGAAGCTGTATTACAACGAACACTATATTGATGCGCTGAGCCCGGAACAGACCCAGTTCGCGCTGGCCCATGAAGCGCTACATTGTGCGCTGTCACATTTCGCCCGTCGCCAGAACCGGGTGCAGCACCGCTGGGATATGGCCTGTGACTTTGCCATTAACCCGATGCTGATCAATGACGGCATGACGCCGCCACCGGATGTGAATTATCTGCGTGAATACGACGGCATGACCGCTGAGGAAATCTATCCACTGTTACAGGACAATGACAACGACCAGGAACGGGAGCTGGAACAGGAAATCAATCCTGACTCTGACAATGATCAGGACGAGGACAATGAAGCCAGCAGCGGTGATGAACCTGAAGAGCAGTACGAAGGTAAAAACCAGAAACAGAAAAGCGATTCCCAGGGACGCGGCGAAGACCAGGGCGGTGCCCGTGAGGAAAATTCAGAAGCCAGTGGTGACGATGGCAAACAGCAGTCAGGCCCGCCGGAAGAAGGCGAAGGCGAACCGGAACCACTGACCCCGCAGGAAATCGAGTCACTCAGTCTGCAGTGGCAGCAACGCCTGGCCAGTGCGGCACAGCAGGCCATTCAGGCCGGCAAGCTGGGTGGTTCGATGGCACGGATGGTGGATCACCTGCTGCAGCCCAGGTTGCCATGGCGCATGCTGCTGTCACGCTACATCACCATGGTCGCAAGGGATGATTACACCTATGCACGACCCTCAAGCCGGCGCGGTGACCCGGCGGTGTATCCCAGTCTGCGCAGCGCGCAGTTGAATATCGTGGTGGCACTGGATATCAGTGGCTCGATTTCGGAAAAGGAAGTGGCGGAGTTTGTATCCGAGGTGGATTCAATTAAAAGCATGATTCGTGCGCGGGTCACCCTGCTGGCCTGTGATTCGCATCTGGCGGAGGGCTGCCCCTGGGTGTTCGAGCCGTGGGAAGAGTTCAAGATGCCTAAGACCTTCAAGGGTGGCGGCGGCACCCGCTTTACTCCGGTCATCGAATGGGCCGAAGCGCAGGACGAAGCGCCCAACCTGCTGGTTTATTTCACCGATGCGCAGGGTGAGTTTCCTGATAAAGAGCCCAGCTTTCCGGTCACCTGGCTGGTCAAGGGCAAGACACCGGTGCCCTGGGGGCAGCGGGTTCAGCTAAATTAGCTGGTGTTGAGACGCGGGGCCGTAAATTCGTGTGTGCCGCGCACAAGCGATAGAATATAACGTTTAAAACAGAAAGTAGTAGCTATGGAACTCTCCCCGGAAGACAGTCTTCGCCTCAATGTATTGCTCACCCAGGGCCTGCAGGCGGTGCGTGTGGATGAGTCACGCATGAAGGTTTACGCCCTCACCGAGCGTGGCGAGGCACAGGTGCCGCTCAACCCCAATTGCCGTGATGAGCAGTATATCCGCAATGTTAAATCGCTTCTGTCTTCCCATTCGATCGGTTCCCCCGGTGGCTACCCGGTGTACCTCAAGCGCTGGACCCGCA
>JBFFND010000098.1:0-7689 GCA_041563375.1 Gammaproteobacteria bacterium
CGCAAAAACTGTTGCATCATCGGTGTGTGCTGGCTGTGATCTGAGGTGGGTTTGTCTAGTGTATCGAGCACGGATAACCTGTGATTTAACGGAAATTTTATGGATTTATAATGCGCAATATTGTCGCATGTCACCCAGACAGGCGCTAGTCTGGTGAGTGAGCACTATATCAGGTATATAATGAGTCTCACTGTTTCACTAATGCCAATGCTATGACTATCAACGACTACAATGACGCCGCGATAACACAACAGGCGCTAACACTGGCAGCACGGCTCAATGAGCGTCAGCTCAAACTGGCCTGTGCCGAGTCCTGTACCGGTGGCTGGATTGCAAAGTCGCTGACCGATCTAAGCGGTAGCTCGCGCTGGTTTGATTGCGGGGTGGTGACTTACAGTAACCAGGCAAAAATGAACCTGCTGGGGGTTTCTGCACAAACCCTGGATACCCACGGTGCAGTGAGCCAGCCGGTGGTTAAGGAGATGGTGCTGGGTTTGCTGGATCGCTGCGATGCGGATTACGGTATAGCGGTCAGCGGCATTGCCGGTCCGGGCGGTGGCAGTGCGGACAAGCCGGTGGGCACGGTCTGGCTTGCCTGGGGGCGACCCGGGGTTCTCATTGAGGCGATGCGCTTCAGGTTTGATGGAGGTCGTGAGCAGGTGCGGCGCCAGGCGGTGATCGCCGCAATCCAGGGTGTGCTGCGCCTGCTTAAGCAAAATGACGGCAACTAAGGCACCAACCCAACGGGTGTTTTTTGCCTTATGGCCCGATGATGCTGCGCGCCAGCAAATCATTGGCGGTTTTCGCCAGTCGGTATTTGCATCACAGCCGGGCAGGCCGGTCACGGCAGAGAACCTGCACCTCACCCTGCATTATATGGGGCAGCTGGAATCACCGGTGATCGCAGAATTACAGCAAGCCGCAGCACAGATTGAGCCGATTGAATTTTCGCTAACGCTGGATCGCTTTGGCAGTTTTCCCGCCGCCGGTGTGTTGTGGCTGGGTTGTTCGCAAATCCCCGAGGCACTGGCACATTTGTATCAAACCCTGGCAAGTCAGTTGCTTGCAGCGGGTATTGAGCCGGAGCAGCGTCGGTTTCAGCCCCATGTGACCCTGATGCGCCACTACAAGCAGGCGCTCACAGCCGAGCAGTCATCGCTGGCTCAGCCGCTGGGTTGGGCGGTTAGGCAGTTTGCACTGCTGGAGTCGGTGTCCTCAAAGCAGGGTGTCTACTACCGGCCGCTGGCGCTCTATCCGCTGATGCCTGCGTAACAGCTCAGGCAATAAATGACCAGCCGGCAATGGCCTCGATTTCGTCGCGATTGCTGAGCACCAGCTGGTAGGCGCTGGGGTTAAGGCTGTGATCCGGGCTGGTGTCCACTTTCAGCTGCTGCAGCAGGTAGGCCGCCAGTGCCCGCCTGACCTGCAGGGTGATTTTGCCATCCTGCATGGCGTAATCGTAGCTTAACGCAGTGCGTTGCTTCTGGTTCAGGCCCGGGTGGGGTTCGATAATCAGCTCCACCTGTTCCATCCATTCATCATCATACTGCTGGCTAGACTCGGCACTGGCGCTGAGCTGCTGTGCGTGGGTAAAGCGTGACAGTACAAAGTCACGGAAATCATAGTCCCGGTGGTTGTAGGCGCGCACATGCCAGCGCAGGCCGGTATTGATCAGTGCGTGGGGTTCAATAATGCGGCGGTTGCCAGCATTGTCATGGCTGCTGTCATTGCTTCGGCTGAGGGAGTGGTATTCAACCTCGAGTTGCGTGCCGGCTTTCATGGCACGAATAATCTGCGCCAGTAGCGCTTTTTCCGGCAGGCGGGCGGGGAGCGGCAGGGTTTCCACGCTGATACCGTAAATCGGTTGCTTGCCGCAGGGATTGTCCACGCTGAGCAGGTTATGGGAAAACATCGCCAGGATAGTTTGCGGGCTCAGGTCAGCAAATACCTCATCGAACTGTGCACTGGGCACAAAGCCGAACAGGCTGGGGTTGTACTCCAGGTTATCCGGTGCCAGGTCGTTGTACAGTTTAAGGTCCTTGGTGGCGGCCGGATCGGAGATACCATAGGCCCTGGCCAGCATGCTGCGGCTGATCATGCCGCTGTAGTAGGCCATCACCTCGATAAACTGCAGCCGCTGCCGGGTGGCAAATTTAATCTCGTTCAGCATTTTTACCTTGTTTGTCACGTGTGCTCCATTGGCATGGCTTTATTATTCTGTTATCTAATATAGTTTAGCTGGTATATTTTATCAACATGATAAAAACTATTGACAGCGTAAAATGTATCCACTAATCTACAAACATATCGCAGCAGATTCGCGAGCAACTAGCCCGGATGTTTAATAAATTCACAGGATGATCGCGCAGGATATTGATTGTCCAGTGCGTTTTTCGAAGAAGTGGCGTAGTGACTCATACGCCCGACTGAGAAAAATGTGCTGGGTAATCAAGAAACTAGCGAGGGCATGTGTAATTTATGAAATATCCGGGCCAATACAGCAAACCAGAGACAGGGGAAGCACAATGGATGAAAACAAGAAAAAAGCACTGAGCGCAGCGCTGAGTCAAATCGAGAAACAGTTCGGCAAGGGTTCCGTGATGCGCATGGGCGACGGCGGTCCCAGGGCCAATATTGAAGCCATCTCCACCGGCTCGATTGGTCTGGATGTTGCACTGGGCATTGGCGGCCTGCCAAAGGGGCGTGTGGTTGAAATCTACGGTCCTGAGTCATCGGGTAAAACCACCCTGACGCTGCAGGTGATTGCCGAGGCGCAAAAAGTCGGCGGCACCTGCGCCTTTGTTGATGCGGAGCACGCGCTGGACCCTTCCTATGCCGAGAAGCTGGGCGTGGATGTAGACGAGCTGCTGGTATCCCAGCCGGATACCGGTGAGCAGGCGCTGGAAATCACCGACATGCTGGTGCGCTCAGGCGCGGTCAGTGTGGTGGTGGTTGACTCGGTGGCTGCACTGACACCCAAGGCGGAAATCGAGGGCGAGATGGGTGATTCCCATATGGGCCTGCAGGCGCGCCTGTTAAGCCAGGCGCTGCGTAAACTGACTGCCAATATCAAGCGTTCCAATACACTGGTGATCTTTATCAACCAGTTGCGGATGAAGATCGGTGTGATGTTCGGTAACCCGGAAACTACCACCGGCGGTAATGCGCTGAAATTCTATTCCTCGGTTCGTCTGGATATCCGCCGCACCGGTGCGATCAAGAAAGGCGAGGAGATTGTTGGTAACGAGACCAAGGTAAAGGTGGTCAAGAACAAGGTGGCGCCACCCTTTAAAACCGTTAACTTTGAAATCCTCTATGGCGAAGGTATCTCCCGTGAGGGTGAGTTGATCGATATGGGTGTGAGCTGCAATATCGTGGACAAGGCCGGTGCCTGGTATTCCTATGACGGTGAACGCATTGGCCAGGGCAAGGACAAGGTGCGCAGCTTTATGAAGGAAAACCCGGCAATTGCCAGTGAAATCGAGGCGAAGATTCGCGCCACGCTGATGCCGGACCCAAAATCACTGCCGGTTGAGGAAGAAATTACAGAAGAAATGCCGGAACTGGCGGAAGAATAAATATCGCCGGTGTCACAACAGCCCGTCTGCAGCTTCGATTGCAGGCGGGCTGTTGTGTTCTGTATGATCAATTAATGCGGATAAGCTATGGCACGTTCAATCAATGAGGTGGCAATTGCAGCCCTTTCGCGGCGTGAGCATTCGCGCCTGGAAATGCGCAGAAAACTTAAAACCAGAGGCTTTGATGATGCGGATATAGACCTCGCGATTCGGCAGCTTTGCGAGAATAATTTGCTCTCGGATGAGCGTTTTAGCGAAAGTTATATTAATATGCGCAGGCAGCGCGGTTATGGGCCATTGCGCATAGCGCAGGAGTTGCGCGAGCGGGGCGTAGATGATGAGCTGATCGCGGCCTTTGTAGATAATAATGACCCAGCCTGGCGAACGCTGATGCGTCGTCAGTACATAAAAAAATATGGCCAGACACTGGCGAGCGAGTATGCTGAAAAAGTAAAGCGCGCCAAGTACCTGCAAACCCGGGGTTTTCCGCTGGACTGGATTTTCAAGCTCGATTCACTGGATGAACTGGATTACTAAGTTCATTTAAATCAATAATTTAAATATAAGTGTTAATGTAATTTAAGATGATGACGACAGCGCAAATTCGACAGAGATTTCTCGACTACTTTAAATTAAAAGATCATGAAGTGGTTGCCTCCAGTTCGCTGGTGCCTGGCAATGACCCGACCTTGCTGTTTACCAATGCCGGCATGGTGCAATTTAAAGATGTGTTTCTCGGCCAGGACCAACGACCCTATAGCCGGGCGACATCGAGTCAGCGTTGTGTGCGTGCTGGCGGCAAGCACAATGACCTGGAAAATGTCGGTTACACCGCACGTCATCACACCTTTTTTGAAATGCTGGGCAATTTCAGTTTCGGTGATTATTTCAAACGCGAAGCCATCCGCTATGCCTGGGAATTCCTGACTGAAGAGTTGCAACTGCCAGCAGAAAAGCTCTGGGTCACGGTCTACGAAGAAGACAGTGAAGCGGCGTCTATCTGGCTGGATGAAATCGGCGTGGATGCAAACCGGTTTTCACGCATCGGTGACAAGCCCGGCGGTAAACAGCACGAAAGCGATAACTTCTGGTCGATGGGGGATACCGGGCCCTGTGGTCCCTGTACCGAAATTTTCTACGATCACGGCGAAAGCATTCCCGGGGGCCCGCCGGGCACACCGGAAGAAGACGGTGATCGTTATATCGAAATCTGGAACCTGGTGTTTATGCAGTACAACCGTGACAAGGACGGTGTTCTGCATTCACTGCCCAAGCCTTCGGTGGATACCGGCATGGGGCTGGAGCGGCTGGCGGCGATTCTGCAGAATGGCCACAGTAACTATGACATTGACCTGTTCCAGGCACTGATTAACGCTGCCGCTAAGGCCACCGGCTGTGATGACTTAAGCAACAGTTCACTCAAGGTGATTGCAGATCATATCCGCTCCTGTTCATTTCTGGTTGTGGACGGCGTGTTGCCATCCAATGAAGGCCGTGGCTATGTGTTGCGGCGTATTATTCGCCGGGCACTGCGACATGGGCATAAGCTGGGACAGAATGAGCCGTTTTTCCATCAGCTGGTCAGTGTGCAGGTCGAGCAGATGGGTGATGCCTACCCGGAGCTTGCCCAGGCACAGGCGATGGTGGAAAAAACACTCAAGCTCGAGGAGCAGCGATTTGCAGAAACCCTGGACAAGGGCATGAAGATTCTGCAGGAAGGTATTGCATCTCTCAGTGATCAGCAAGCAGGTAATCAGCAGATTCCCGGCGAGATGGTCTTCAAGTTGTATGACACCTACGGTTTCCCGGTGGATCTAACCGCGGATATTGCCCGCGAACATGGCCTCAGCCTGGATATGCCAGGCTACGAAGCGGCGATGCAGGGACAGCGTGAACAGGCGCGCTCCTCCAGCAAGTTCGGTGTTGATTACAATGAGGCGATCAGCACCGATGCGGTGACCGACTTTACCGGCTATGAGCAGCTGCAGGATCAGTCCGAGGTAGTTGCGCTCTACAAAGCTGGCGAAGCGGTCGATTCGATCAGTGCCGGTGATGAGGCGGTGGTGATTCTGAAAAACACGCCTTTCTATGCGGAGTCCGGTGGGCAGGTGGGTGATACCGGTTTGCTGCACAATGAACAGTGCCGTTTCGATGTGATGGACACGCAGAAGCAAGGTAAGGCCTTTATCCATATTGGCTCACTGGCGGAAGGTGAATTGCGTGTGGGTGACAGGCTGAGTGCTGAAATTGATGCTGCGCGCCGAGATGCCACCATCCGTAATCACTCCGCCACCCATTTAATGCATGCCGCCTTGCGCAAGGTGCTGGGCGAACATGTACAGCAGAAAGGCTCATTAGTGGACAGTGAGAAGTTGCGTTTTGACTTCTCCCATAACGAAGCAGTAAGTGCCGAGCAGCTTCATGAAATTGAGCGCCTGGTAAACCAGCAGATTCGTGCCAACCTGGCGGCGGAAGCGGAGGTTATGCCGATTGCCGACGCTAAGGCGAAAGGCGCCATGGCGTTGTTTGGCGAGAAATACGGTGATGAAGTGCGGGTTATTACCCTGGGGGATTTCTCGATTGAGCTGTGCGGTGGCGTGCATGTAAAACGCAGTGGCGACATCGGCTATTTTAAAATCACAGCGGAAACCGGGATTGCCTCCGGCATTCGTCGCATTGAAGCGGTTACCGGTGCAGCTGCGGTTGAATTGGCCAATACACAATCTAATAAAATCAATAAGATATCATCTCTTATGAAGGCAAGTTCTGATGAAATTGAAGACAAACTGGCACAGCTGTTAACCCGGCTCAAGTCGCAGGAAAAGGACATTGCCCAGCTTAAATCGAAGATGGCCACACAGACCGGGCGCGACCTCACCGCTGAAGCGGTCGATGTGTCCGGGGTGAAAGTGCTGGCGGTTAAACTGGATGGCGTTGATAGTAAAGCCCTGCGCGATACCATGGACCAGCTGAAAAACAAACTCGGTTCGGCGATTGTTGTGCTGGCGACGGTTGAAGGTGACAAGGTCAGTCTGTGTGCCGGGGTCAGCAAGGATCAGACAGACCGGGTGAAAGCCGGTGAACTGGTGAATATGGTGGCGACCCAGGTCGGCGGCAAGGGCGGTGGACGTCCGGATATGGCAATGGCCGGTGGCAGTCAGCCGGAAAATCTGGCAACCGCACTGGGCAGTGTTAAAGACTGGGCGGCGAGTCGGCTCGGCTGATATTGAGCTAGTGTATATCTGCGTCGTGGTTTCAAATTTACGGCAAAGTTATTTACCTGCAGATTAAGCCTGTGCGATAATCCGCGCCGCTAAAAGCCCGCCAGCACAGCCGTTGGTGGGTTTTACGCAAATGCTTTCAGGGTGCTTTATACCGTTTTGTACGCACCCTGATTAAAGAATTCATTTTATAAACCGGTTAAAGCTCAGTAACTATATGCTTAGTTAACGGGCGCACCTGAGATGGTTACACAGATAATATGGCATTAATTGTACAAAAATACGGTGGCACGTCCGTGGGCACCATCGAACGTATTCGGGCGGTTGCTGATCGGGTGATTGCCAGCCGTGACCGGGGTAACCAGCTTGTAGTCGCGGTGTCGGCGATGAGCGGTGAAACCAACCGCCTGATTTCACTGGCCCATGAAATTGAGGCCAGTCCCTCAACACGGGAGATGGATGTGCTGGTGTCCACCGGTGAGCAGGTGACCATTGCGCTGCTGACCATGGCGCTGCAAGCCAAAGGTGCCAAAGCCAAATCCTATACCGGTGCACAGATCAAAATACTCACCGACAATGCCCATAGCAAGGCGCGGATTCTGGATATTCAGTGCGACAACCTGCAGGCAGACCTTAATGACGGTTACATTATAGTGGTAGCCGGTTTCCAGGGGGTGGATGAAAACGGCAATATCACCACTCTGGGACGTGGCGGCTCGGACACCACCGCGGTTGCCATGGCAGCTGCACTCAAGGCGGATGAATGCCAGATCTACACCGACGTGGATGGTGTTTATACCACCGACCCACGGGTTGAGCCAAAAGCCAGAAAGCTGGATCGCATTACCTTTGAGGAAATGCTGGAGATGGCCAGCCTGGGTTCAAAAGTA
>JBFFND010000099.1:0-7687 GCA_041563375.1 Gammaproteobacteria bacterium
ATCGGCCAGAACATTGCCAAGATCCTGGATGCAGAAAACCACACCTACTTTGCCCTTGACTACAATGTTGACCTGATTACCAATGCGGCCAAAGCGGGTTACAAGGTAGCCTTTGGTGACTCCACCCATCGCGACATTCTGCTGGCCACCGGACTGGAACGGGCAGCAGTACTGGTGATCTGCCACGACAGCGTGGGCTCTGCAGAAAAGACCCTGCGCCAGGCAAAGGCCATTCGCCCGGATATCCCGGTACTGGTACGCACCCAGGACGACACCTATTACAGCAAACTCACAGAAGCCGGTGCCACCGAGGTAATCCCGGAAACCCTGGAATCGAGCCTGATGATGGCTTCCCATGTGCTGTCGATTCTCGGCATGCCGATGGCAAAAATTGTTCGCCGGGTACAGCAAATGCGAAATAACAAATACGCCACCATGCGCGAATTCTTTCATGGCGAGGAAGCCAATGATCTGGAATTACCGGATGATGTACGCAAGCGACTGGTGAGTATTACCCTGCCCGAAGGGGCATTTGCGGTGGGCAAACATCTTGATGAGCTTAAGCTCTCCGATTTCGATGTGACCCTGAACAAAAATCGCCGCGATGACGTGAACGTGATTCCGCCGAATGCCAGCAAGCCCCTGAAAGCGGGTAATGTGCTGGTGCTGTTTGGCACCCCGGAAGCACTGGAACACGCGGAAGGTTATCTGCTTAACGGCTGATCCGTGCTTGCCTGGCAACCACCCCGCCTTCATCTGATCTAGCAACGAAACAGCACTCGTTACTAACCTGGCTCTGCCTGACATCCCCCATGGCCATCTGTACGCCTGCTTCATAATCACATCAGCTAATAAACCGCCCCGCCAACGCCTCCGGGGCTGCACCTAATCAGCCAGAAAAATATTTTAAAAAAATGTGTAAGGAATCTGCGCTGAGTGCGACTACCCAGTTAAGACCTCTAAATCGTGGAGAAATACTGCGTATGTGGTCGACAAATTCACTATTCAATTTTTCAACATCAGTAAACACCTGGAGATACCCATGAAGAAAGACAATCACCTTAAACAACTATCCGTATTAACCGCTGCTGTACTGGCAATCAGTGCTGCCCCACTCGCCAATGCAGACAACACGCCTAATCCGTTTGGCATGACTGAACTTTCACAAGGATACAACCTTGCAGCCGCCGAGGGAAAATGCGGTGAAAGCAAATGTGGCAGCAGCAAAAACAAAGCCAGCGAAGCAAAATGTGGCGAGAGTAAATGCGGCAGCAATAAAGACAGCAAAGCCGCCGAAGGCAAATGTGGCGCAAGCAAGAAAGCTAAAGCGGCTGAAAGCAAGTGCGGCGAAGCCAAGTGTGGTGGCAAAAATTAACCACCAGCCATACTTTATCTGATTGATTAAAGCGTATGGAAACATGTTGACTCCACCATGGATGGTATCAATCAGTCTCAAAAACATGTATAGCGAGTTTGATATGAATAAACAAATGACGCTCAATGGCAGCGGCCTCGGTTTACGCCGTGACATGTTGCAGGAGATGCAGACACAACGCTCAGCCGTTGCAGACTTTCTGGAAATCACCCCGGAAAACTGGATGCATATCGGCGGTAAATTTGCTCAGCAACTCCGTGAAGCCACTGAACCCTATCCACTCTGCGCCCATGGCCTGTCACTGTCACTGGGCGGCCCTGCACCACTGGATATTGCATTTATCAAACAGATGAAACACTTTCTGCAACAGCAGAATATACAGTGTTACAGCGAACACCTGAGTTACTGCAGTGACCAGGGGCATTTATATGATTTACTGCCTATCCCTTTCACCGATGAGGCGGTTAGCTATGTCGCACAGCGCATTCGCCAGACACAGGACATACTGGAGCGACGCATCGCGATTGAAAATGTGTCCTACTATGCGGCACCCGGACAACAGCTCAGCGAAATTGATTTTATTAATGCCGTTTTGCAAGAGGCGGATTGCGACCTGCTGCTTGATGTCAACAATGTTTATGTCAACAGCATTAATCACCGCTACAATGCTGAAGAATTTATTGCGGCACTGCCGGCAACGCGCATTGTCTATCTACATATTGCCGGCCACTACCAGCAAAGCGAGGATGTCATTATTGATACCCACGGTGCAGATGTGATTGATGCAGTATGGCAACTGCTGGACTACACCTATCAAAGTAAAGGGGTATACCCGACCCTGCTGGAACGTGATTTTAATCTGCCACCGCTGAATGAATTACGCAACGAAGTGGCAATGATTGAAAATTACCAGGCACGCTATCAGCACGCCCGGCACAGACGGATCGCCTGAATCATGTCGTTACAGACCCAACAACTGGCCTTAACTGCCTGGCTACGAGACCCGCAAAACAACCCGGCACTGGACGATGTCGCCAGCGAGCGCATGCAGATTTACCGGGAACTGTTCTTTAATAATATTGAAAACACCCTGGCTAAAGCATTTCCGGTACTGCATCAGGTTTTACCCGCAACAGACTGGCAAACACTGTGCGAGGATTTTTTTGCCATGCACCAGTGTCACACACCTCACCTGAGCCATCTGCCCGCAGAATTTATCGCCTTTGCTAAAACGCAGACACATATCGCAATCCCCGACTGGTTTATTGAGCTGGCCGAATGGGAGTGGAGTGAACTGGAACTGTTTCTGGCACAGGATATAGACACAACAGATCCAGTGGGCGGTGACCCGTTACAGGGTGTCCCGCTTGTTTCGCCGCTGCTCAGATTGCACCAGTGCCATTACCCTGTACATCAGATCGGCAAACAATTTATACCCGATGCCCCCTCGGAACAGATCTGGTATCTACTGGCGTGGCGCAAGCCTGATCACAGCATCGGTTTTATGCAGCTCACACAACTGACGGCACTGATTCTTGAAATGATGCAGCTTAACCAGCAACAGAAAACCGGCTACACTGGTTATCAGTTATTACAGCAAATTGCCCAGCAACAGGATCAGCACCCGGAGTCCAGCATTATCCGGGGTGGCAGTGACTGCTTAAGCCATTTTTATAAAAATCATATTATTATTGGCAGCCAGCCACCAGCCGATCAGGAGAGACAACAATGAAAGATCTACTGACAAAGCTGCACGCATTACTCAACACAACTCGAAGCGTGGACTTTCTTGCACCACTGGCATTGCGCCTGTACCTGACACCTATATTCTGGATGGCGGGCACCAGCAAATTAACCAGCATGGATGCCACTATCCAGTGGTTTGGCAACTCAGACTGGGGGCTGGGTCTGCCCTTGCCCACACTGATGGCCTGGCTGGCAGCACTCACTGAGGCAGGTGGCGCAGTGCTGCTGTTACTGGGACTGGCAGTCCGCTGGATCTCGATTCCATTGATGATCACTATGCTGGTGGCCGCCATAACCGTTCACTGGCAAAATGGCTGGCTGGCGATTGCCGAAGGTGCACAAAGCCTGTTTTCTACTGAGCGCACCACCATGGCTGTCGAACGACTGGAACGGGCAAAAGAAATATTGCAGACACACGGTAACTATGACTGGCTGACAGAACACGGTAACCTGGTCATACTCAATAACGGCATCGAGTTTGCTGCCACCTATTTCATCATGTTGCTGGTGCTGTTTTTTTATGGAGCCGGACGCTATCTGTCTATTGATCACTGGATCAGGTGCCGGCTGATAAATAACTGATAACGACTACAACATACGAACCCACAGGTAAAACAGCTTCAACTGTGAATAACAATAACAATCCCGAACACTCGGAACAGATCGCCGCATTTCACCATGAAATGTTACGCTTCGCCTATTTGCAGCTACGCGACCGGAGCCTGTCGGAAGATGTGACACAGGAAGCAATTACATCGGCTCTGGAAAGAAACAACTACAGGGCCGATGGCGAATTACGCAGCTGGGTGTTTGCCATTTTGCGTCACAAGATTATCGACTGCATACGTGAACGCAGCCGTCACCCAAGCACTCAGATTGAGCATGACGAACAACTGGAACAGCAGTTCAAGCAGAATGGCCACTGGCACCGGGATCATCGTCCCGCGGACTGGCATAATCCTGAAGACAGTTTCAGCAACAGCCAGTTCTGGCTGATATTTGAAACCTGTCTCAACCAGCTGCCGGAGAGTCCCGCACGTGTGTTTATGATGCGTGAGCATCTGGGTCTGGAAGTCAGGGAAATCTGCCGTGAACTGACGATCAGCGAGAGCAATTGCTGGGTATTAATGCACCGCGCACGCATGCGCCTGCGGAAATGTCTGGAAATCAACTTTATGCAACAGGGGCAGCCAGGATAATGAACTGTAAACACGCCACACAACTCATGTCACAGGCACAGGATCGCTCCCTGAGTCGGCGCGAACGTCTGGCACTGAAACTGCATCTCATGATCTGCAGGGGGTGTAATAACTACAATAAGCATCTGGGCTTTATCCGCAAAGCGATACGGCAGCTAGGCACACACAAGTAGCTACCGTTCATCGACTTAACTGTTTAGCCAAATTCATCACACTCTTTGAAAGTAACATCTGTCTTTTAGCGACTTAAAGTCGTAACATCTTATATGGAAAGAGAACTCCATTAAGCATTCACACTGGAGGTAAAATGATGAACACACTGACCCGAAAAATTAGTCAAATTTTCCTGCTGTTTAGCACCGGCCTGTTACTCGCCGCCTGTGGCAATGGTGATTCCGCCGGCACAGACACTAACCTTGTAACCCTGAAAATCACCGATGCGCCGGTGGATGACGCAGATGACGTGTGGGTAGAATTTTCCTCGGTAACTTTTAAATCGGTAGATGATGAGGATTTCAGCTTTACCCTGGACCCGGCACAGCGCATCAACCTGCTGGCACTGCAGGGCAGCGAAAGCCAGGCCTTAGTGGAAAACGTCGAGATTCCCGCCGGTAATTACAACCAGATCCGTCTGGCAGTGAATGCCGAATTTGATGGTGTCATGGATTCCTATATCACTATCAATGGCACCGCCTATGAGCTGCGCGTACCCAGTGGCAGTCAGAACGGCCTTAAACTCAATACGCCTTTCACCGTTGCCGAAGGCACCGTGGGTATGACGGTTGCAGATGAAAACTCGGTGTACACCATTGATTTTGATTTACGCAAATCGATTGTTAACCCGGTGGGACAACCCGGCTATTTCCTCAAACCGGTATTGCGCCTGGTACAGAATATCAATACCGGCACCATCAGTGGCACGGTCGACAGCCAGCTTCTGGTAGGCACCAACTGCTCTGACCAGGACCCACTGACTGGCAATTCGGTGTATGTATTTGCCGGTGAAAATATCACCCCGGATGATATCGATGGCAACGAGCCAGAACCTGTCACCACAGCACTGGTTAATTTCAATAATCAAAGCGGAATCTACAGCTATGAAGTAGGCTTTGTATCAGAAGGCAACTATACCCTTGCACTGAGTTGCAGCGCAGACCTGGATGATATTGAAACCGATGACAGCGATGTATTGTTTGATGCGGTTGATAATGTCAGTGTGGTTGCGGGTGAAAATACCGAACATAATATCAACTAATTCATGCTTAGCTTGATTTAACAAAAAGGGCGTCACAATAAGTGACGCCCTTTTTTTATCGACATTTTAAAGCTCATCACACAGCAAAATATTTGCGTTATTCGCGTTTTCTTTTTATTCGTGGTAGATTTTTTGATTAGATTTACTTGCCTTCTATTTTCAGAACCTCACGGGTCATATCAATCACACTATCCGGATTGAGTGAAATCGAGTGAATGTCCTGTTCTACCAGCCAGTGGGTAATCTCGGGAAAATCAGATGGTGCCTGACCACATATACCGACATACTTATCGGCCTTATTACAGGCATCAATTGCCATTTTCATCAGCGCCTTAACCGCATCATTGCGCTCATCAAAACCACTGATTAAACCGGAATCACGATCCACACCCAGGGTGAGCTGGGTTAAATCATTGGAGCCTATGGAGAAGCCGTCGAAGTCCTTAAGGAACTCATCTGCCAGCAGCGCATTTACCGGAATTTCACACATTAAAAATATTTTCAGCTCATTCTCAGCACGACGTAGGCCGAACTCAGCCAGCGTATCCAGAACCGTGCGGCCTTCCTGTACGCTGCGCACAAAAGGCAGCATAATATCGACATTACTCAGCCCCATGGTTTCCCGCACCCGTTTAATCGCACGGCATTCCAGCTCAAAGCAGTCCTTGAAATCGTCCGAGTAATAACGATACGCACCACGGAATCCGATCATCGGGTTTTCTTCTTCCGGCTCATACAGCTGACCGCCCTTGAGCGAGGCATATTCATTGGACTTGAAATCCGACATGCGCACAATCACCTGCCGCGGATAAAAAGCAGCGGCAATCATGCCGACCCCTTCCGCCAGTTTCTGCACATAATACTCGGTGGGACTTGGGTAACCGCAAATCAGTTCGGTGATCTCGGCTTTTAAAGCCACCGGCAGGGTGTCATATTCCAGCAAGGCCCGTGGGTGCACGCCAATGCTGTTATTAATAATAAATTCAAGCCGCGCCAGCCCCACACCATCCACTGGCAGGGCTGAGGATTCAAAGGCGATTTCCGGGTTCGCCAGGTTCAGCATAATGCGAGTTTTCGGTTTTGCCAGCTGGCTGATATCGATTTTATGTTCTTTAAAGGCGAGCTCTCCGGGGTAGACAAAACCCGCGTCTCCTTCGGCACAGGAGACAGTGACCGGCACATTGTTTTTCACCCTGTCAGTTGCATCACCACAACCGACAATCGCCGGGATACCCAGTTCACGGGCAATAATCGCCGCATGGCAGGTACGCCCACCTCGGTTGGTGACAATCCCCGCGGCTACTTTCATCACCGGTTCCCAGTCGGGGTCAGTAATGTCGGTAATGAGTATCTCGCCGGGCTTCAGACGGTGCATTTCCGTGGCATCAGCGATGACACAGGCTTTACCTGCAGCGATGCGTTTGCCCACGCTTTTTCCCGTTACCAGTGGTGCGGGCCTGTCTGTGGCGTCCAGTTTATACTGTAACTGATACTGTTTATTTTCCTGCGAACTGACCGTTTCCGGACGTGCCTGCAAAATGTATAGATCACCGCTTTCACCGTCTTTTGCCCACTCTATATCCATGGGCCGACCATAGTGTTGCTCAATCGCCATCGCGTAACGTGCCAGCTGTAGAACATCCTCATCATTGATGCAGAAACGCTGCTGATCCTCCATCGAGACAGGCACATTGCGCGTCGACAGACCCGCGGTGGAATCCTGGCTATACACCATACGCCATGCCTTGCTACCTAACTGGCGCCGAATAATCGGTGCCTTACCCTCTTTCAGCGTGGGCTTGAATACATAGAACTCATCAGGATTAACGGCCCCCTGTACGACATTTTCCCCCAGCCCCCAGGCGCCGTTAATCAACACAACATTGTCAAAACCGGACTCAGTATCAATGGTAAACATCACACCGGAGGAACCGGAGTCGGCGCGCACCATTTTCTGTACGCCTATCGACAATGCCACATCCATATGTTTAAAGCCTTTATGCACACGGTAGGAAATAGCGCGATCAGTAAACAGCGAGGCATACACCCGCTTGCAGGTGAGTAATAAATTGCGGCGCCCGGAAATATTCAGGTAGGTTTCCTGCTGACCGG
>JBFFND010000100.1:0-7686 GCA_041563375.1 Gammaproteobacteria bacterium
CCTTATTTATCTGCCACAGTCGGGGCTTGCCAGTCTCGGCCAGGTATGGGAACGACATATTCTTAATATCGGCAACCCGTTTGAAAACTGGGTCAAACAAACCTCGTTGCTGGGCAAGAACAGAAAAATCACACCCGAACTTTTTTTACACAACAGCATTGAACATTTACTCACCCTGTCATGGGTAAGTGGTGTTGAATGGCATGATGCAGAGCAGTGTCAGTTACAGGGCGATAAAAGTCGTTACTACACCGTGTTTAACGAAAACGACATCAGCATCACACTGTACAGCCTGATTCCCATGGGCACGGCACTAAAAATCCACGCACTACTTCTGATGCAGCTGATGTGCTTTTTCTACACCTCGAAACTGCGTGAAATCAGCCTTAAAAACCAGATACACCTGAAAGCGGTGTATGAAACCGGCGCCAAGCTCACCCATGATATAAAAAATATTCTGCAGTCATTACAGGCGCTCACCGGCGCGGTGCAGGCGAGCGATGAACCGCAGCAAAGCCATCAACTGATGCAACGCCAGCTACCTTTGCTGACGCAACGTTTACAGAACACCCTGAATAAGTTACAGACAAAAACCGATACCGGCACCAGCATGGTGGACATAGAACACTGGTGGAAAGAATTACAAAGCCGTTACCATGGTCGGGATATCGGCTTTGAAGGAACGATTACACAGGCACTGTCGATTGATGCGGATGTATTTGATACGGTACTGGAAAACCTGCTGGAAAATGCCCGCAGCAAACGCCGCGTAACACCGCAGATTAAAATCACGACACATCTTTTTATTCAGCATGGCCAGGCTGAGATTACCGTGTGTGACAATGGTGAGCCGGTTAACGCGGCAAAAGCGCCACACCTGTTCAGGCAGATAATTCCCTCCAGCGATGGTTACGGCATTGGTCTGTATCAATCGGCTCAACTGGCTGAACGCAATGGCTACCAGCTGGAGCTGGTTAATAATGAGGCGGGTAAAGTCTGTTTCAGACTGTCTGCTGCGCAGGCTGATTCTGCGAAAACATCCTTAGTAGATCCTGATTAATGCAGAGCGGCCCTTGCAGAATTAATGCCTGTGATAAAGCACCCAGGGGAACCTGTAGATGCAGGTGAGTTAAACCTGGCCCGCAATCAGGCCAG
This sequence comes from Gammaproteobacteria bacterium, assembly GCA_041563375.1. Classification (GTDB taxonomy): domain Bacteria; phylum Pseudomonadota; class Gammaproteobacteria; order SZUA-229; family SZUA-229; genus SZUA-229. The sequence goes on from JBFFND010000100.1 coordinate 1,156, forward strand.
AATATCGGGTATCAACTCGTCTTCTATTTTAACAATCAATTCCTTGAGCCTGAGCTTGCGTTTTTTTAAACGTTGCAACTGCATCTGCTCCAGCCCGCCGGTCATCTGCATGCGATGAATCACATCGTCCAGATCACGGTGTTCAAGACGTAGTTCTTCCAGCCTGGTCTGTAATTGTTCCAGCTCGATGTCTACCATGGCGCCCTGCTTTTGCTCGAATGACCTCGAATAAGGCCGGAGTGCTGATTATAGTCCCGATATCTCACCACAGGCAATCTGCTCACGGGCGTAGGTATGGCCTGCAGGTTTATTTCTTTTCGAAATCCAGGCAGACAGAGTTTATACAGTACCTTAATCCGCTGGGCTGTGGGCCATCTTCAAACACATGCCCCAGATGCGCATCACAGTTGGCACAACGCACTTCCACCCGCACCATGCCCAGCGAAACATCCTCAATTTCACGGATACAGTGGTCATTCACCGGCTGCCAGAAACTGGGCCAGCCACTACCGGAATCGTATTTTTCTTCGGAGGTAAACAGGGGTTCGTTGCAACAGACACAATGGTACACACCGGTTTCATCATGCTGGTAATAGGTGCCGCTAAAAGGCGCTTCGGTGCCATGCTGACGTGCCACCCGGTAGGTTTCATCGTCGAGCTGCTGCTTCCACTCGTCTTCTGTTTTATTCAGTTTACTCATAATGGCTCTGGCTATCTTCATAGGCACCAAGGGTACGTGATTTTACCCGCGCTTACAGCGGGTAATGGCTACAGGCTATCAGCACTGCTCCCAGGGCAGGCCATGAAAGCGCCAGCCACCGAGGGTCCCGCGGTGGTAATTTTCGTCCCGATCGCCTTCAAAGCCCTCATCAACCTGACAGACATTGTGCAGACCCGCCTTCAACAAGGTATTGCCCGCATCGATAGAGCGCTTGCCGCTGCGGCATATCAGCATAATGGGTGGCGTACTCTCACCCTGCTCACAGGCACCGCCAAGTATCAACTGACGGATTTCCTTAACAAAATTCGGGTTAACTTCCCAGTCCGGCTCATCAATCCAGGGAATATGAACGGCGCCTTTGGGGTGACCGACAAACAGGTATTCCATATTGGAACGAATGTCGATCAGCAGCGCACTGGGTATGGACTGCATCAGCTCATAGGCCTGGGACGGCGTGAGATGGTTCAACTGGTCGTATTCGAGTTGTGCGGATTTACTCACTAGTGCACCTGTGTTTGGTGTCCGTGTTTTTTCAGCTCACGTAACTCATTAAACACCTGCTTGAATACCGCTACCCAGCGCTCACTGAACTGACCACCTTCATGCTTGCCAATTTCAATGGCTGCGCGCAGCAGGGGGCGTTTTAACAGGGTTGCATGGGCACGCTCATGGGTACGCGCATCCACCAGGTCAACAATCGCAATAATTTTCGCACCGTCGCAGATTTCGTCATCGGTTAAACCGTAAGGGTAACCCTGACCATCCACCCGTTCATGGTGCTGCAATACCATGGTAGCAGCCTCACGCCAGTTTTTCATATAGCGCATCAGTTCGTAGGCAATCACCGGGTGCTGTTTTATCTGGTGCCGCTGTTCCTCGGTCAGTTCGCCCTGGCCATTAATGATCTCCAGCGGCAACAGGGCCATGCCGGCATCGTGCATATAGATGGCCGCTGCCAGCTGGTTCGGCTCCACCGGTCGCCCCGCCATATCATTCATTTTCAGTGCCAGGCGCAACATGCGGTGTACACGTCCGCGCCAGTAGTTGGCACGGTGCTCCAGCGGCTCGGCCAGTGCACGGAAGAAAATAAAATCATCGCTTTCCTCGACGCCGTAGGCGGCCAGCTCTTCTTCATCGGGGATATCTTTGGAAAACAGATTGGCGAGGGAATCACTGTTGCTGATACTGGTTTCAATAATTTCCATACTGGGATCCAGCAGCAGCAACGCATCCTTGATCAATAGATCACGATTGAATTCATCGCCATCGGGAATGGCGTCAATGGCATCACAGATTCGCGGCAGGCGGCTCATTAGCACGCAGCGCTGGCTTTCGCCGTCAATCATCTTTTCGATGATCATTTTTATGTCATCCACCGCCAGCAACAGCAGGTCGCTGAGTACGGTTTCAAAGGGGATATGCTTATTGCGAATCGATTGCAGCAATCGGTTCAGGCTGCGGGTCAGGGGCTGTAACTGTAACAGACTGATATCAGACAGCGCCTGGTGGATGCTGTCGACACTGTGCTGCATTTCCCGCAGCATCAGATCATCTTCCGGAGACAGCTCAAGCATCAGCAATGACTGTTCAATTTTCTGTTCGGCGGCGTTATAGTCAGCAAAAAATCCGGCCAGATCACTGGCCTGAATAGACGCTGAATAGTCGGCCATATCTGTTTTTGACATTTGCACACCCTCGCAACAACCGCCTCATTATGAGACACCTATCACAGTATAGGCCTAAATTGCTGTGAATCCAGCCTGTTGACGGGCAGTTGATGGATTAACGGGCGATTTCTTCCGCCAGAAGTTCCAATTCTTCCGATTTAAGCAGCCAGTCCTCTTCCACCTGCTCAAGCTGGCGACTCAAGTCGGCACGCTGCTGCGACAGGGCCTGCATCTGTTGCAGGTTCTGCGCATCGTATATTTCCGGTTGAGCCAGTGCGTCTTCACTCGCCTGCAGCGCCTGTTGCAGTTGCTGCATCTGCTTTTCCAGCTGATTTAGCTGTTTTTTCAACGGCTGCAGTTTCTGTCTCTGCTCCGCCTGTTGCTGGCGCTGGGCTTTTTTATTCTGCGGCGTCGTGTCCAGTCCATGTCCACTAACGGCGGCTGGTGCATGCGCTGCAGCGGCGGCATCAGATGCGGTATCCTTAGGCTGCATCAGCCAGTTGCGATACGCATCCAGATCCTCATTGAACACACTGACCCGCCCCTGATCCACCAGTAGAAACTGGTCACTGACCGAACGTAATAGATGACGGTCGTGGGACACCAGCACCATCGCACCCTCAAAATCCTGTAATGCCATCGACAGTGCGTGGCGCATCTCCAGGTCAAGGTGATTGGTGGGCTCATCCAGCAATAGCAGGTTCGGGCGCTGATAGATCAGCAATGCCAGCACCAGTCGCGCCTTCTCCCCACCGGAAAACGGCGCCACCGCTTCCAGCACCCGGTCACCGTGAAAGTTGTAGCCGCCGAGGTAGGTGCGGATCTGCTGTTCGCTTAATTTCGGATCGAGGCGCTGCATATGCAACAGTGCACTGGCCTGGGAATCAAGCTGTTCCAGTTGATGCTGCGCGAAGTAACCGATTTTCAACTCCGATGACTGGCTAAAGTCACCGCACTGCACTGCCAGCTCACCCGCCAGCACTTTAATCAGCGTGGATTTGCCCGCACCATTGTGACCCAGCAGTGCAATGCGATCACCGGGCAACAGACTCAGGCCGACCGATTTGAGAATTTTTACCTCACCATAACCGACATCTACATTGTCCAGGGTCATCAGCGGATGCGGCATTTTACCGGGCTTGAAAAACTGAAAGTGAAACGGTGAATCGATATGTGCCGCTGCGATCAGCTCCATGCGCTCCAGCGCTTTTACCCTGCCCTGCGCCTGTTTTGCCTTGCTTGCCTTGGCCTTGAAACGGCGAATAAAACTTTCAATGTGTTCAATTTCGCGCTGTTGCTTTTCATATTGCGATTGTTGCAGTGCCAGGTGTTCGGCGCGCATTTTTTCAAACGCCGAGTAATTGCCGGTGTAGAGTTTCAGTCGCTGCTGTTCAATGTGCACAATGTGGGTACACACCCGATCAAGAAAATCCCGGTCGTGGGATATCAGCAATAAGGTACCCGTGTAATTTAACAGCCATTGCTCCAGCCAGATGACTGCATCCAGATCGAGGTGATTGGTGGGTTCATCCAGCAGTAATAAATCGGAGCGACACATCAGCGCCTGCGCCAGGTTAAGGCGCATCCGCCAGCCACCGGAAAACTGACTCACCCGCTGCTGTAATTGTTCAGGTTTAAAACCCAGACCCAGTAATAACTTACCCGCCCTGGCATCTGCAGTGTAGGCATCTATGTCGGCCAGCTTTGTGTGGCACAATGCCTGTGCATGACCGTCGTTTGCTGTTTCTGCCTGTGCCAGTTGCTGCTCGGTTTCACGCAACTCGCGGTCTCCATCCAGCACATAGTCCAGTGCACTTTTTTCAACCGCCGGGGTTTCCTGCGCAACATGGGCGATAACTGTGTGCGGTGGCAATTCCAGTTCGCCGGCGTCACTGTGCAATCGGTTTAAAATCAGCGCAAACAGGCTCGACTTACCACAGCCATTGGCGCCGGTCACGCCGACGCGATTGCCGCGATGAATGCTGAGGCTGGCCTGTTCGAATAGCAGATGTGCGCCACGACGTATGGCAAGATTGCTGAGTGTTAACATAATTGCACGGCAAGGTCCGCTGTAATGTGTGTTGAATTTTTGTGGTAATTAAAAATAGTTAATCGGCCAGATAACTGGCCGATTAACTCGCTGCATCTGTTATTTCGTACTTTACTTCTTAAAGGCCTGCGCCAGCGCATCCGCCATCGCCGAGTTGCCGACGGATGGTGCAGACTGTTGTGTCGTTCTGGATTTTGCCGGACGCTTTTTATCCCGCGGCATGTCTTTTACCTGATCACGACTGTCATCGTCGAGGCGCATACTCAGTGCAATGCGTTTACGCTGCACATCCACGTCCATCACCTTGACCTTAACCACATCACCGGCCTTGACCACCTCACGGGGATCCTTGACATAGCTGTTAGACAGCGCAGAAATATGTACCAGCCCATCCTGATGCACGCCGATATCAACAAACGCACCGAAATTGGTAACATTGGTGACCACACCTTCAAGCACCATATCCGGCTGCAGGTCTTTTATCTCCTCAATGCCGTCCTGGAACTCTGCAGTTTTAAATTCCGGCCGCGGATCACGTCCGGGCTTTTCCAGTTCGGCCAGAATATCTTTCACCGTGGGCAAACCAAACTGCTCATCCACATAGTCATTGGCGCTGACCGTTTTAAGAAAACCGGTGTCACCCATAATCGATTTAATATCGCGCCCCGACTGCTGAATAATTTTTTCCACCACCGGGTAAGCTTCCGGATGCACTGCGGATCGATCCAGCGGATTATCACCCTGGGAAATCCGTAAAAAACCCGCCGCCTGCTCAAAGGCTTTAGGACCCAGCCGTGGCACATCCAATAGCTGCTGTCGGTTCGCGTAAGCACCGTGCTGATCGCGATACTGCACAATGTTTTCTGCCATACTCTGCGACAGGCCGGAAACCTGTGACAATAATGGCACCGATGCCATGTTCACATCAACGCCGACTGCGTTTACGCAATCTTCAACCACGGTATCCAGTTGTCGCGCCAGGCGTATCTGGCTGACATCATGCTGGTACTGCCCAACACCAATTGCCTTGGGTTCAATTTTTACCAGCTCAGCCAGCGGGTCCTGTAAGCGTCGCGCAATCGAAACCGCGCCGCGGATGGTCACGTCGAGATCGGGAAATTCTTTTGATGCCAGTTCCGATGCTGAGTAAACCGATGCACCGGCTTCGGAGACCACCAGCGAACTTAAATTCAGTTCAGGGTATTTTTTAATCACCTCCCTGGCCAGCTTGTCAGTTTCCCGCGATGCAGTACCATTGCCAATACTGATTAATCGCACATCATGTTTCTTTGCCAGCGCAGCAATCACTGCAATCGACTGGTCCCACTGGTTTTTTGGCTGATGAGGGTAAATCGTCGCATAGTCCACCAGTTTGCCGGTTTCATTCACTACCGCCACTTTAACACCGGTACGCAGACCGGGATCAAGGCCGATGGTGGCCTTGGGGCCGGCCGGTGCGGCGAGCAATAGATCATTCAGATTGGAAGCAAATACTTTTATTGCTTCTTCTTCCGCGGCTTCCTTCAGTTTCATTTTCAGTTCAACATCAAGGTGGCTGAAGATTTTTATTTTCCAGGCCCAGCGCACCGTATCCTGCAACCATTTATCCGCTGCCCTGCCCTGGTTCTCCAGCTGGTAATACTGGCTGATCATCGCTTCACAGGGATGCATCTGTGTCGTTTCCAGTTCATCTTCACCGGGCACTTTTAAACTCATCTGCAGAATATTTTCGTTACGCCCACGGAACAACGCCAGCGCACGGTGTGATGGGATTTTATTCAGTGCTTCGCTGTATTCAAAATAATCAGCAAACTTTTCACCTTCGTTTTCTTTACCGTCAATCACCTTCGATTCGATGATGCCGTTTTGCCACAGGTAATCCCGCAGACCCTGCAGCAGGTCCGCTTCTTCTGCAAACTGTTCCATCAGTATCTGTCGCGCACCATCCAGCGCGGCTTTTGTGTCGGCAATACCCTTATCCGCATCAATGTATTTTTCAGCTTCTGTTTCCGGATTCAGGTTAGGATCGGCAAACAGCTCATTGGCCAGCGGCTCCAATCCGGCTTCCCTGGCAATCTGTGCCTTGGTGCGGC
>JBFFND010000101.1:0-7682 GCA_041563375.1 Gammaproteobacteria bacterium
ACCATGCGCCTGCTGGATAATTTTAACCAGAAAACCGAAATCATCTTTACCGATTTAACCATCAATCCGTCATTCAAATCCGGGCTGTTCGAGTTTTCAGCACCGGCGGGTGCGGATATCATGGGCGACTTCTAAGCCGTCACCTGCTGAATCAGCCGTTTATAAACTATGTCAGATAACCAGTTTCGCCCACTTGCCGATCGCATGCGCCCGGATACCCTCGAGGGTTACCTGGGGCAGTCGCATATTATGGGTAAGGACAAACCGCTGCACATTGCGATAGAGTCGGGCAAGCTGCACTCAATGATTTTCTGGGGGCCGCCGGGCACCGGTAAAACCACCCTGGCACGGTTGATCTCGAATTACTCCCAAGCACAGTTTATGTCCCTGTCCGCAGTACTCTCCGGGGTCAAGGATATACGTGCCGCGATCGACAAGGCGCATCAGTATTACGATGTGTACCAGAAGCCCAGTATTCTGTTTGTGGACGAGGTGCACCGTTTTAATAAGTCACAGCAGGATGCCTTTTTACCTTACGTTGAAGATGGCACTGTCTGCTTTATCGGCGCGACCACGGAAAACCCCTCGTTTGAACTCAACAATGCATTGCTGTCACGTTGCAAAACCTATGTGCTGAAATCGATTCAGCCTGAAGATATGGTCGAGCTGTTACAAAGCGCACTGCATGATCCCGAACATGGCCTGGGTGAGCGCAAACTCTCGATTACCGACGATGCACTGCAACGCATTGCGCTGCAGGCCGATGGTGACGCACGGCGTGCGCTGAATTTCCTGGAAATTGCCGCGGACCTGGCACTGGAGCATGACGGCGAGTTGCAGATCACCGAGGAAATAATCCACGATGTAACCTCGCAAACCCTGCGTCGCTTTGATAAATCCGGCGACCTGTTTTACGAGCAGATATCCGCCATGCATAAATCGGTGCGCGGCAGTAATCCCGATGCCGCACTCTACTGGATGTGTCGCATGCTGGATGGCGGCTGTGACCCGATCTATATCGCACGGCGTGTGGTGCGTATGGCCTCGGAAGACATCGGCAATGCTGATCCCCGTGCGCTGGAACTCGCGCTGAATGCATGGCAAACCTACGAACGCCTGGGCAGCCCGGAAGGCGAGCTGACCCTGGCCCAGGCGGTGATTTATCTTGCCTGTGCCGCCAAGTCTAACGCGGTGTATAGTGCCTATAACAGCGCGATGGAGCTGGCACGGCAGAGTGGCAGTATGGAAGTGCCGATGCATATCCGAAATGCACCGACCCGCTTTATGCAGGAACTGGGTTACGGCAAGGACTACCGCTACGCACACAATGAAGACAATGCGTTTGCCCAGGGCGAAACCTATTTTCCCGATGAACTGGGTGAGCACGAACTCTATCACCCGGTCGATCGCGGACTGGAAATCAAAATCGGTGAAAAGCTGGATTACCTGCGCAATCTGAATAAACAGGCAAAATAAGCGGTGTCCGATCTGTTGCCTGATTGACAGCAACCAGGTGTGCACATTAAAACGGCAAAATCCTGCAGGGTTGCATCCGCGACAGGCAGGTGACCCCTGTATGACTCTATGTTATATAAAATGCGATCCACGGATAAAACCGCTAAGCTTACACAGAGACAGCAAACATTCTCATCTTAATGCCGTATTGATAAGGGGCTGTATAAAAAATGATCAACTCCAATCCTGCTCTAGCATTCAAGCCACTCGGATATTTAGCCATCAACCTGTCACGTGCCACCCTGTGTTGCAGTCTGTTACTGTGCTCAGCGATTACGGTTGCGGCGGATAATCAACCACAGTCACCGAGCACGCAGCAGCAGGCAGTTGAATCGACTGGCCAGCAGGAAAGTGCCGCTGTGGTGACTGAACAGGTCACTGACGCCGCGACTGAGCTACAAACTACCCCGGTGACACGCATTGCGGTGCCGGTCATCAAGCAGTTTACCGGCACCGTCGAGGCGGTGAACAAGGCCACCATGAAAGCACAGACCTCGGGCCGGCTGGCGGAAATCTATGTCGATGTGGATGATATTGTAAAACCGGATGACATACTGGCGCGCTTTAGAAACGAGCGCCAGAAAGCCGAGATGGATCTGGCCCAGGCCGGTCTGGAAGAAGCCAGGGCTGAATACGACCGCAACCAGGCTGATTATGAGCGTTACCAGAACCTGTACCAGCAGCAGTTGATTGCGGTGACCACGCTCGATCAGAGTCGCGCCGCGCTCAAGGCTTCAAAGGCCCGGCTGGATGCCGCCCGTGCGCGCATCAAGCAGGCGCGGGAAGAGTATGAATATACCATTATCCGCGCGCCCTACAGTGGCATCGTCACCCAGCGCCATGTCGAAGTGGGTGAGTCGGTGAATCCGGGTTCTCCACTGGTAAGCGGGATCTCGCTGGATAAACTGCGGGTGACAGTGCAGGTGCCGCAGACCATTGTTGAGACCATTCGTACCCGCCAGCAGGGCTTACTGTATCTGGCTGATGGCAGGGTAATCAGCAGTAATGAAATCACGGTATTCCCGTTTGCCGATGAAACCAGCCACAGCTTTACCGTGCGACTCGAACTGCCATCCTCGGACAAATTACTCAATGGCGCGTCACTCTATCCGGGTATGCTGGTGAAAACCGGTTTTATTGCCGGCGAGCAGCAACTGCTGGTGATACCCGCCTCGGCGCTGGTGCAGCGCGGTGAAATCAACGCAGTGTATGTGAAAACCAGTGATGGCCGTATTGTGATGCGCCAGGTGAGGCCGGGGCAGCAGGTGCCGGCGGTTACTGCCAGCGAGCCAGCTGAATTGCCGCAGCGTCAGTCGCCGCATCCGGCACAGCGAATTATTCATGCCGGGCTGTCTGAAGGTGAGCAGGTGTACCTGAATCCGCTACAGGCCACCGCAGCCCTCAAGCATCAGTTACAACAGCCTGTGCAACAAACCGGGTCTGCCGATCATGAGTGAACAGGACAATAAACCACTGGGCATATCCGGGCGCATTGCCAGGCAGTTCCTGCAAAGTGAAATCACCCTGTTGCTGGCCCTGCTGGGCCTGTTTCTCGGCCTGTTTGCGATTATGGTGACGCCGCGCGAGGAAGAGCCACAGATCAATGTGACCTTCGCCAATGTGTTTATCGCCTATCCCGGTGCCTCGGCGCGCGAGGTGGAAAGCCTGGTGAGTGTGCCCGCTGAGCAGGTGCTGTCGGAAATCGAGGGCATCAAGCATGTGTATTCGGTGTCCCGGCCCGGCATGTCGGTACTCACGGTGGAATATAAAGTCGGTGAAGAGCGCACCCAGGCCATTGTTCGCCTGTACAACAAGATATTCTCCAATAGCGACTGGCTACCCCAGGGGCTGGGCATTGCCCAGCCGATCATTAAACCCAAAGGCATCGACGATGTGCCTATTGTCTCCCTGACCCTGTGGACAGAAGACCAGCAGCGCAGCAGCTATGACCTGTTACAGGTCGCCCATGCGCTGGAAGCCGAACTCAAGCGGGTGCACGGTACCCGGGAAATCTTCACCATTGGTGGCGCCGAGCAAGTGGTGAAAGTGCTGCTGGATCCCCAGTTGCTGGCAGCCTATGGTCTGGCACTCAATGACCTGCAACTGGCACTCAACAGCAGCAATGTGTCCAGTGAAGCCGGCGTGGTTGTACGCGATAACCAGGAGATTCAGCTCACTGCGGGGCGATTCCTGAGCAGTGCCGCCGAGGTGGCGCAACTGGTAGTGGGGCTGCATAAGGGCCAGCCGGTATACCTTTCAGACATAGCCGAGATCAGTTTCTCCCCAGCCTATGCCAGCCAGTATGTGTTTCACGGGCAGGGCATGGCAGCAAACTCAACGGTTCAGCAGCCGCTGCATTATCCGGCGGTGACCCTGGCAGTGAACAAGCAGCCGGGCACCAACGCGGTGGATATCGCCAATGCTGTGATCGAGCGCATGGACCAGTTGCAGGGCATTTATCTGCCGCAGGGGGTTAACGTCAGCGTCACCCGTAACTACGGTGAAACCGCCGACAGCAAGGCTAAAACACTGATCACCAAACTGATCTTCGCCACCTCGATTGTGGTGTTGCTGGTGCTGGTGGCGCTGGGTAAACGAGAGGCTTTTATCGTCGGTACGGCGGTGGTCATTACCCTGGCCATCACGTTGTTCGCTTCCTGGGCCTGGGGTTTTACCCTCAACCGGGTGTCACTCTTCGCGCTGATTTTCTCCATCGGTATCCTGGTGGATGACGCGATTGTGGTGGTGGAAAATATTCACCGTCATATGAGCATGGGTAATAGCAATCTGCTACAGGCGATTCCCAGGGCGGTGGATGAAGTGGGTGGTCCAACAATTCTGGCCACCTTTACGGTGATCGCTGCGCTACTGCCCATGGCCTTTGTCACCGGTTTGATGGGGCCCTATATGAGCCCGATCCCGATCAATGCCAGCATGGGTATGCTGATTTCACTGGCGGTGGCCTTCGTGATTACCCCCTGGATGTCCTACAAGTTTCTGCACAAGTCGGCATCAACAGGGCACGAGGAAAGTTCGGCCAGTTACAGTCGTTTTTTCAACCGACTGATCGGGCCTTTCCTGGATGAATCCAGTGGCCGAAAACGTCGCGGTCAACTGGCGCTAGGGGTGCTGGTACTCATCGTGCTGTCGATGGCGCTGGTGTACACCCAGCATGTGGTGCTGAAAATGCTGCCCTTCGACAATAAATCCGAATTCCAGATCGTGGTGGATATGCCGGAAGGCTCACCGCTGGAACACACTACACAGGTGATGGAAGAGCTGGGCGCCTATGTTGCCAGTGTGCCGGAAGTCACCAATTACCAGATCTACAGTGGCACCGCCGCACCGATTAATTTTAACGGCCTGGTGCGCCAGTATTATCTGCGCAGTGGCTCCAATGTGGGGGACATCCAGGTGAACTTGCTGGATAAATCGCTACGCGATAAGGAAAGTCATGATATTGCGCGTGAGATGCGCGAGCCGCTGCAGAACATTGCTGCACAGTACAATGCCAATGTAAAACTGGCCGAGGTGCCACCGGGGCCACCGGTAATGTCGCCATTGGTGGCTGAAGTCTACGGGCTGGATTATGCCGGACAGATTCGCGTGGCAAAGGATATTCGCAAAGTGTTTGAAAGCACCGAGGATATTGTCGATGTGGATGACACGACGATTACCCCCGCAGCCCGTTACATTGTACATGTGGATCGACAAAAGGCCGCCATGCTGGGTGTGAGTCAGCAGCAGGTGAGCCAGTTATTGCAAGCGCTATTGCAGGGCCATGATGCAGCCTATTTACACGGTGAGCATTTCAAGTACGCGGTGCCGATTCGACTTGAATTGCCATTGCAGAACAAATCGGATATTGAACAGATTCTGTCGATTAAATTACGCGGCAAACTGGGCGTTGCCATTCCGCTGGAAGACATTGTTCATATCGAAAAATCGGTTCGCGAGCAGCACATCTACCATAAAGATCTGCAGCCGGTGGTATTCGTTACCGGTGATATGGCGGGCGAGCTGGACAGTCCGCTCTATGGCATGATCAATATGATTGAACAGCTCAAACAGCCGTCAGCTGAACAGACTGCCGCGGTGCAGCAATTGAATAATGGACAGGGCATACACCAGTACTTTATCAATCCGCCAGCTAACCCCTACGAATACAGTATGAAATGGGACGGCGAATGGCAGATCACCTATGAGACCTTCCGTGATATGGGCATCGCCTATTCGGTTGGTCTGTTGCTGATTTATTTTCTGGTGGTGGCGCAGTTCCGCTCCTATATTGTGCCGTTGATTATTATGGCGCCCATCCCGTTGACCATTATCGGAGTGATGCCGGGGCATGCCCTGCTGGGTGCAAAGTTTACCGCTACCTCGATGATCGGCATGATCGCACTGGCGGGTATTATTGTGCGTAACTCGATACTGCTGGTGGACTTTATCAACGAACAGCTGGCAGAAGGCATGGCCTTCCGCGAGGCGGTGATCGAGGCCAGCGCAGTACGCAGTAAGCCGATTGTGCTCACCGCACTGGCGGCAATGATGGGCGCATTATTTATTCTCGATGACCCGATTTTCAGCGGGCTGGCGATATCACTGATCTTCGGTATTCTGGTTTCGACCCTGTTAACATTACTGGTTATCCCGGTGATGTATTATGCGGTGATGAAAAACAAACTGGATAAAGCCTCTTGAGAAAATTCGCTGTTTTTATTTTAAGTATTGGCCTGCTGTTTGCGCAATCCCTGCAGGCGCAAACCGCCACCGATAAAATGCTGGGCGTGCTGATTGAAAAAAATATTCCACATCAGTTATACAACAATCAGTCTCTGCACTGGGATTATGGTGTGTATGGTCTGAATATTGTAAAAAACGGGCAGTCGAAATTCAGCAGCACAGAAACTCACATGATCAGTGAAGTGCCACTGGCTATCTCCATGACAGGCAAGTTGAAAAATAACCTGCCACTGGCTAATCTGAACCTGGACTGTAAGGGTGATTTTAACACCCATGCCAGGGTTAGAGTTACCCCGCAGTTTTCAGCCGGCAAAGAAGACATCAAAGCGGATATCAATCTGCCGATTCCCGAGGTGTTTATGGACTGCAATGGATTTAAATTGCGGATTGACAGCTTCCTGCAACAAATCGTCGATAATAAAAAGGCGGAATGGGAGTCACAGATTGAAGGTGCCTTTCAGCAGGCGCTGACACATGCCGGAATTCCTGGTCGATAGATTTAGTTCATAGTCCTTTTTCTTCTGCCAGCTGTTGATCTGTCATTGTTATTGGGTTGCAGTTCACAAATATCAATAGAATTCCCCCGCTCATTGCTTGCTCTAAAGGTCAGTTGAACATAATCGGGCTCATTGCTGAGTCCTTCTAAAATGAGTTGATTGATAAAAGGGGGAAAAATGAATAATTCGACTATGCTGGTTGATGATCAACCAGGTCATGCGTCTGAAGCCCATGGGGCTGCATTAACACAATCTTCCTGCAGCTCAGGGCTACAGCTGAAGGATAATACAGGTCTGTTTTTAAACCAGGTCGATAATATCAAATCCATGATGGCCTTTCTTTTTTCCAGCCTGTTTTTATCGCTGTCACTGGTGCTGGTGGTGGCCTCTGTGTATCAGTTTATGAGCACTGTGTTTGATGATTCAACCGACCTGATCTCGGTCACTATCAAATCCATTAATATTCTGGTTATCTCACTAGCGATGTATGAGCTGGGCGTGGGAATAAGTAAGGAATATATTAGCTGTGAATCGGGGGATAATATTTTTTTTAATATTCGGCGTACCATCACCCGTTTTGTCGGTACCGTGTGTATTGCAGTGGTGCTGGAAGCGTTGATAATGATCATTAAATACAGCCAGCTGGACATGGCCGGTAACCTGTTTTATCCGGTGGCGATTATGCTGGGTGGCGGTGTGCTGCTCGCCTCACTGGGGGTGTTTCTGTCAATGACCCGTGGACATACAGAGTAGGCCACGGGAGCCCCAACATGGGTTCTATATTATTTTTTTGTCAGTAAATCTTTCAGGTCAGCAAATGGCTGGTAAGTAGCTTCTTTCTTTTCATCAGAAACCAGTTCAATACCGTGGTTGGCCATTTCTACCTCATAACGCTGATGTTCATTGTCGTGGCAGTACAGGCACAGC
>JBFFND010000102.1:0-7676 GCA_041563375.1 Gammaproteobacteria bacterium
CGCTGCCAGGTGCGTTCGAATACTTTGAATGGGGTTATCCAGCGCTTTTCTGTGCCGGAGCGCAGGATGATGTGTTGCTGTTGCAGGTCGTAACCAATGGCTACCGCATAATGCCATTGTGGATACCATGCCAGGCCGAGGTTCTGGAATACCAGCACCGGATGACCGGCGGCAATTTCCTGGAGTAGATCAGTCAGTTCTGGCTGTAATACATAGGGCAGCATTCGGTGACGCCGAGCCGAGGCGCTGATTTCAATTTGCAGGCTGCCCTTGCGTTGTGGAATATAGACTTCGTTTACAAGTTCTTCGGGGCTGATCTCGTGTTGGTAAAATTGCAGCACCGTGGCGAGTGCAGCGGGGCCACACTGGTATCGGCTTTGTGGGTTGAACGGGGTCTGTTTCAGTTCGAATACGACTGGCAAGCTGTCTGGAATCTGTGACTGCAGTTGCCGGGTTTGCGGGGTGCTGGCACAGCCCCCCAGTAATAGTAGCAGGCAGATAACCACGCTTAACCGGGTATTGAAACACATACTCGAATTCCGCGTGGTTAAATGCACGCCTGCCTGTACATGACGGGTCGTGTTAATTTACCGGATGAATAAACGGGAACACGTCTGTTGCACCAATCACATCGGTGACCACAAACACTACAAAAATAAATACGACCGCACCCAGTACGCCGGAACCTGCGGGCAGTTCATCAATTTTCTGCTTAAGCTGGCTGACTTCCGCATAGCTCATGTGTTGTACGCGCGATTCCACATCAGCGGGACTTACCCCCAGACTCTGCAACTGTTGTTGCACCTCATCTCTCGTAAGGGTTTGCAGCAGTGATTGTCTGGCATCGGTTTCTTCCGCTGCGTAAATAATCTGCTGGTTCGGAACCATTGCTGCCTGGCTGGTGCTAAGGCTGAGACTCAGCATTGAGGCCGTCAGCAACAGGGAGATATAACGAAGTGTTTTCATATTAATCACCTTTATAAGTTGTCATCTTGGTAGGCCGTCTGGCTTGTTATCACTAAAGCGGTTAGATGGATACTAACACGAAGCGTTTGCCTTAGTTTTAAAGTATTGCACAAATAGCGATTGAACCCTGTTATTCGGTCTCATGGCCTGTAAAAAAGGGCGTGGATATTGCAGTTATGTTTTTGTCGATGCAGGTTATGTGCAATCCAGCAGGCGGGTGTGAATTATTGGCCTGTGAATTGCAAAAGATTATAAACAGGTATGATTTGATTGCAGCAGGTATCCCTATGGAATTACAACAGCGAACTGAACTCAATATTGGTGCGCCGCGTGCGGCCCGATCTACACAGAAGCCGGCGGACAACAGTCAGCAGGAGGGCCAGCGCGCCGATAATAGCCGCAGGGACAGCAGCTTTAACGAACAGATTAAAAAGCAGCTGGAACGGGATAAAACCCAGCAGGCTAGGGAAAATTCATCGAATAATCAAAAAGATAGCAAAAAAGCTGCAGGTGCCGAGCAAGCCCCGGAGGATACATCAGAGCGCCGTTCCGAGGCTGGCCGCAACACCCAGGCGGAGGCCGCGGCGACTGATAATAGCGCCACAGCGGCTGAGCAGGCCGAAACAGAACAGGCGATCAGTGAGTTTGCGACGCAGCTGCAACCCGGATTGATCGATGCTGAAACCGACACAGATACGGCTACAGATACCACGGCAGAAACCGCGACGCTGTTAAGCAGCGAATTGCCGCAGGGTGGCAAGGCCTTGCCATCCCAGGCCGAGGCGGTGAATGCCGCATCACTGAATATGGGCAAGGCAGAGGCTGATGCCGTCTTTGCTGCAGCGGAAGGGGATAAGCTGAATTCACGTAATCTGCAGCAGAAAGCTGCGGCTGCCGATCAGGCGATTTTACAGTCACTGAACCAGCAGGCCAGCCGTGTTAACCGGGATGGTGCAGCTGAGATACCGGCTGTGGATGCCAGGGGGCTGAAGCTCAACCCGTCTGACGACCTGATGACCGCGCGTAATGCACAGTTTAAAGCCATGAGTGAGCTGCCAGCGGCGGAAATGATCGGTAAGGCCAGCCGTTTGCAGCAGGTTCCCCTGAGTACCGCACTGGCCAGCAGTCTACCAGCCTCGGCCAATGTCAATGCAGTTCCACTCAGTGCGCTGGATTCGGCGGGTTTTAATCTCAATGCGCCACTGGGTAATGGGCTGGGAGCTGCCAGTCTGAGTACATCAATTCTGACCCCGCTGCAAAATCCAGGCTGGTCCCAGCAGATGACTGATCAGGTCAACCTGATGTTAAAGGGCGGTTTTCAGCAGGCGGATATCAAACTTAATCCGGCGCATCTGGGACCGATGGAAATCAAACTCTCGATGAATGATGACAAGGCGAGCATCCATTTTGTCGCGCAACATGCGCCGGTGCGAGATGCGATTGACTCGGCATTGCCCAGGCTAAGGGAAATGCTGGAGCAGCAGGGAGTGGGCCTGGCGGATGTGGATGTTTCGGCGCAGTCCGAACAGCAACAGTCGGATGCGGAGGCACAGCAGTCCGGCTCGAGCATGATGCAGCAGGGTGAAGTGGCTGACAGTGGCCTGCAGGGAACTGATGAGTTGCCGGTGACCCAGGTCAGCCTGGCGGTTGAAGCCGGTATTAACCTGTATGCCTGATCAGCGTTTGTTAAATATCATGGTGTTATCTTATTTAATGCAACTATTTGCTTAAGTTATTTATCACCCTGCCGCTAGTGTGTAATAAGCCGGCAGGTCAGCCTGTCCATGCCTGCACTATTTCAGGGCGGGCTTTACAAATGACGGTAACGCATCACGAAAACATCCGTGATTAAACTTTAAGCAATTGATTTACATGTTGAAATAACGTCACATGGTCTGGAAATTTCTACTATGATAATGACCATCTAGAATGAAATTTTTTCAGGGGAATTATTAATTATGGCAAGCATATTAGCCGTCGACGACTCATCTTCAATGCGCCAGATGGTAGCCTTCACGCTTAAAGGCGCAGGATACCAGGTGGTGGAAGCCGCTGATGGCCAGGAAGCATTGAACAAGGCAAAATCGCAGAAATTCGATCTGGTGATTACCGATGTAAATATGCCGGTAATGGACGGCATCACCTTTATCCGGCAGCTGCGGGGCGAGCCCAGCTATAAATTCACACCCATGTTGATGCTGACCACCGAATCCTCCATGGATAAGAAGGCTGAAGGCAAGGCAGCTGGTGCCACCGGCTGGATCGTCAAACCCTTTAATCCTGACCAGTTACTGAACACCGTTAAAAAAGTGCTGGGCTAACGGCCTGTCGCTGGAGCATCTGTTTATGTCAATCGATCTGCAACAGTTTCACGAAACCTTTTTTGAAGAGAGTTTTGAAGGCCTGGATATAATGGAGTCGGGCCTGTTGCAGCTTGAGCAGGGTGAGGTGGACCTGGAAAATATCAACACCATTTTCCGTTCCGCCCATTCCATCAAGGGGGGCAGTGGCACATTCGGCTTTAGCGCCGTCGCCGACTTTACCCACGATATGGAAACCCTGCTGGATCAGATGCGCAATGGCGAGCGACAGGTCAGCGCACCGGTGGTGAACACATTACTGGGCTGTGTTGATGTATTACGCAATATGCTGCACGCGATCAAGGATGGTGAGGAAATCGACACGGCAAATGTCACGCAGATGACCAATGCCCTGAAAGATATCCTGGGTAAAGCTTCCGTCGCAGATGATGCGTCCAGTACGGCTGAGAGCCCTGCCGGACAAGGCGGTGGCGGCTGGAATATCGCTTTCAAACCCCATGCGGATATTATGCAGACAGGCAATGACACCGTGCGCCTGCTGCGTGAATTGTGTGAGTTGTCACCAGACTATGAAGTGGTGGTGAATAACGAGGCGTTACCGCCGCTGGCAGAGCTCGATCCCGAAGCCTGTTATCAATCCTGGGGCATTCTGCTTAAGGGGGATGGTATCAGTGAAGCGGATATTCGTGATGTGTTCGCCTGGGTGGATGATGAATGTGACCTGAGCATTGAAGCGATCAATGATGGCGCGAACGACACTGCGGAGCGGGGCGATGGCGAGCGCCGTGAAGCCGTCGCGAGTGAACGCCGCCAGGATGATCGTCGTCAGGGTGAACGACGTGGCTCGGCCAGATCCGGAGAGTCGTCATCAATTCGCGTCAATATCAGCAAGGTCGATGAACTGATTAATATGGTGGGTGAGCTGGTGATTACCCAGTCGATGCTCAGCCAGTTTGGTGAAGACGACAATTTCAATGAAAGTCATATTGAACGGCTGAAAGATGGCCTGGCGCAACTGGAAAGTCATACCCGTGAGCTGCAGGAAAGCGTGATGCGTATTCGCATGATGCCCATCAGCTTTGCCTTCCAGCGCTTTCCACGGCTGGTGCACGACTTGAGTGCGCAGTTTGGTAAACATATAGCACTGGTAATGACCGGTGAGGCCACCGAGCTGGATAAAACCGTACTGGAAAAAATCGGTGATCCACTGGTGCACCTGGTACGCAACTCCCTCGACCATGGCATAGAAATGCCGGATGTTCGCCGCGAGGCGGGAAAACCTGAAAGTGGTGTGATTAAGCTCGGCGCCTATCATCAGGGTGGCAATATCGTGATTGAAATAAAAGATGACGGTGCCGGCTTGAATCGAGAAAAAATCCTTTCCAAAGCAAAACAGAATGGTCTGGTCAGCGAGGACGAGCGTCTAAGCGATGAACAGATTGATGATCTGATTTTCCGTCCCGGTTTTTCCACTGCCGATGTGGTCAGCGATGTGTCCGGGCGCGGCGTGGGCATGGATGTGGTGCGCCGAAATATTCGCGAGCTTGGCGGTACAGTGGAGGTGATGTCAACACCGGGTCAGGGTTCGGTGTTTACCATTCGTCTGCCACTGACACTGGCGATACTCGATGGTCAACTGGTGGGTATTGGCAGCGAAACCTATATCCTGCCGGTGATTTCAATTATCGAGTCGCTGCAGGTGAAGCCGGAGCATGTGAATGCAGTGGCCGGCCGTGCCGAAGTTTACCGTCTGCGCGATGAATACATACCCATCGTTCGATTATATGAGATTTTTGGTATCGAGCCGCTTTCCACTTCACTCAATGAAGGTTTGCTGGTGGTGGTTGAGGCAGAAGGCAAAAAGATTGCGATCTTTGTCGATGAATTACAGGCGCAACAACAGGTCGTGATCAAGAGCCTGGAAACCAACTTTAAAAAAGTACAGGGCTTGTCCGGTGCCACCATCCTGGGCGATGGCACAGTCGCCCTGATTATTGATATTGCCGGATTGATCGAGCTTTATCAGCAAAACATGGGCGGCGATGCTAGTCCACAACCAGTTAAAAACGGCGGCCTTGCCGCTTGAGGAATGAATAATGTCTGAAACAGCAGAAGAACTCGTTCACGGTGATGTGCAGAAAGGCTTCCAGGAACTGCTGACATTTTTTCTGGCGGGTGAAGAATACGGTGTCGACATTCTTCGTGTGCAGGAAATTAAGGGCTGGGACGCGGTCACCAATATTCCCAATACACCCGAGTATATTCGCGGCGTAATTAATATTCGTGGCAGCATTGTGCCGATCATTGATATGCGCCTGCGATTCAAGCTTGAGAAAAAGGAATATGATGCAACCACCGTAGTGATTGTATTGAATGTAAAAAGTCGTAGCGGTAAAAACGACAGAACCATGGGTATAGTGGTCGATGCGGTATCCGATGTGTATAACGTGCCTGATGATGAAGTTAAAGCGGCGCCAGACTTTGGCTCGGCTGTAGATACGGCATTTGTTACCGGTCTTGCCACCATTGAAGATAAGATGATTATCGTGCTTGATATAGACCAGATGCTGAATGCGGCAGAACTGGCGATGATCGAGGAACTTTCCGAGTAGCTCATTAAATTACAACACGGCCGAGTACAGTTGTTTAATGTCTTACAGAAAATTAGATCTAGAAAAATGAATACCTGGCAAATCAAAGCTGGATAATAATAAATACAACAGTGAGTTTCACATTTAATATCCCTGTATAGAAGTGCATCCCATGATGCACACGTAATAAGATGATTCGAGGTAAACAGCAGGCATGGCCAGAAAGGTCGCGGTAATTAATCAGAAGGGTGGCGTTGGTAAAACAACCACTACCGCAAATCTGGGGTATATGCTGGCAAAAAAGGGCTATAAGGTCAGTTTGATTGACCTGGATCCCCAGGGAAGTCTGACGGTGAGCCTGGGTATTAACTGGCAGGAGCATGCTGGCATCGAAGATGTTCTGTTGCATGGCGAAGCATTGTCAAATGTGGTGATTGAAAGTCGTAATAATTTGCGTCTCATACCCTGTGGTAATGATCTGGGTCAGGTAGAGTTTATGAGTGCCGAATCATCTTCCATTGCCAGAAAGCTCAAACAGGTGGTGGAACAGCTGGAAGGTGATTATGTGCTGATTGATTGCCCGCCATCATCCGGCTTCCTGATTGTCAGTGCACTCTATGCTGTGGAAGAAGTGCTAATACCGATTGCCAGTGATTACCTGACGCTGCATTGCCTGTCACATTTGATGGGTACCCTGAAAGGGTTTGAAAAACGCCTCGGGCACAAAATTAAAAAATGGTTTGTGATTACCCGTTTTCATCCGCGGCGTCGACTGGCGCAGGATGTAAAGGCCAAACTGGAAGCCTATTTCCCAGGACAGGTATTACAAACTCCAATACGCGAGACCACTGCGGTTGCTGAAGGTCCAAGTTTTGGGCTAACCGTTGATGAATACCAGAAAAACAGTTATGGCGCTCAAGATTATTACAGCCTGGCCGATGACTTCTGTATAGGACGGACCAGCTAATGGCGAAAAATAAAAAATCCATGATCGGTTTTGATCCACTGGCCTGGCTAGATGATGAGGCATCGAGTGACGATGCTGCCCCGGCTGAGAGCAGACAGTCTGAGCAGGAGCAGGGCGATGTAGTGGACGCTCCAGCTGCTAGCAACAAAACAGTCGGTAAAAAATCCGTTAGTAAAAAATCTGCTGGCAAGACAGGCAGAGCAGCAGCTAAACAGATTGAGTTGCTGGGACAGAAGCTGGACGAAACCGCACTGTTAAAGGGATATGAGCTGGCGGCAGATGAGCTGGACAGCATTGTTGATGATTTTTACAGACAACTGTTCAGTCTGCATCCCGAAGTTCAACCATTGTTCGCCCGCAGTGACCTGTCTGCTCAGGGTAAAAAACTGCAGGCCGCGATTCAATTACTGGTTGATAACCTGTACCAGCCTGAAAAACTGGAACAGACATTGCAGGATTTAGGCAGGCGGCATCAGGCGTACGGTGCTCTTCCAGAACATTATCCACCGGTGGTGGAGCTGCTGCTGGCAAGCTTCAAACAGAAACTGGGGCGACGCTGGACCAAGGCGATTAACACTGCCTGGCAATCTCTGCTGACGGCAGCCTCTACGGTGATGTGTGCTGCCTATGAGAATGAAACCGAAATGTCGGGCGCGGATAATGCACCGTTAGAGCAACAAACCACTATTGAGCCAGATGAGAGCCAGACCATGCGCGCCGAATCGTTACTAGAGTTGCAGGCCATTCAGGATATCAGCCAGTCGGCTGCGCTTAAAACAGAGATGTTGTCATTGCTGGAAACGCAACAGACGATTCAGATTGACGCATCCA
>JBFFND010000103.1:0-7643 GCA_041563375.1 Gammaproteobacteria bacterium
GGCTCGAAGTCCAGAAGAATATACACGGCCTGCAGCCCGGAGGCCTTGATGTGCTTGAGTGCATCCTGTGGTTGTGAAATATGTCGTTGCGGGTCGAGATTCAGGTCGAGTCGCTGCAGGCCATCGGTGATGGTCCATTGAAATGTCGGTAGATATTCGGTTTGTGTCGCCTTGCGCACCAGTTCCACTGCGCGGCGCTCTTCATGGCTTTCGATGCTGATAATGGGGACATGGCCGTGTATCAGTAATTCGAGGTCTTTTTGGTCAGGCATGGTTTATTTTTATGGTTGTTAAACAGGGTTTAAAAGTACAGGCACTGCTTGAATCTATAGCACGAGTGGGGCAATCTTATCAGACATTCATTGCAGATCGTGATTAACCATGTCTTCACTCAAAGCGCGTCTGGCACAGCACGGTTTTAATTCCGAAGAGAGTTATGACCATGCGCTGCGCTGTTTTCTGAATAACCCCTGTGACACCATTCGTTGCCTGAATGTCGATGGTAACAGTGGTCGTCGGCGCACCGCGTTTGCCAATGCACTGGCGCATGCGCTGGGGGCTTCACAGGTGCTGTATTACGAGTTCGGTCGCGACAGGCCAGTGCCACAGATTATACGTATACAGGAAGGTGAGGAAGTGGTGGAAGAGCCGCCGGTTGAGGCGTTCGACCGGGTATTAACCGAGGCCTGCGCACAGAGTGAGGCAGAGCATACGGTGCTGATTCTGGATCAGTTGCATAAAACCCAGTTTCTTAATCATATTCGCCTGTATGATTTTATTCGCACCGGTGTCTGGGCTTATTCCGATGTGCAGTACCAGGCAAATATGAATAACCTGAAGCTGTTTCTGATTTCTGATGAGCGTCTGTATCACTCATTACAGAGCGTCTCCTTCCGTGCGCGGGTCAGTGAACAGGATGCAGTATCAGTCAGCCTGATGGCGGCGGATCTGGGACTGAATCAGGAGGACTGTCCCTGGCTGGCACCATTACAGGCATTGCTGGAAGTGCTGGGCATCTCGCCCACACTGCTTGAATATAAAAAGCTGATTTACGATATCGAGCAGCAGGTGCGAAATCAGCACCAGCTAAAAGTGTCGTTGTATGGCTGGCTGGAAAAACTCGACTGGGATGAGCTGGAAACAGAAAAAATACAGCCATATCTGCACAGAGTGCTGCAGGCGATACAGCAAAGCTTGGAAATTCAGGAAGAAATCGAGATTTCGAGTCTTTAGCCGGTTTATCTAAGTCAGGCTGGAGAGGCCGGTTTTATCCCCTGTTTGGGGGATGTTCTGTTCACCTTTTGTCAGAAATGTTATGTTATAAGCTGTAAAAAGCCTTGAATAATCTGAAAAAAACACTAAAAGCTATGTAGATAGGCTGGAAAAGAGTTAGAATTAATTTCTATCTGTGAACAGTTTAACAACAGTCCTCAAGGCCACGTTTTAGAATTCATTCCGTGATTGAGGTATTTGGTGGTAATTTATGCTAAGCAACGCACAACTACAGCAAGCGCCAGTTACGCATCGTGATGTCAGCAGCACGGCACGGTTATTTAATTTTAATCGTCCGGTTTACATGACAGACAGTGTGTGGAAAGACTGCGTGGAACTGGTAGATGCAAATGGGCGTATTAAAGATGAGCTGTCTGTATTGCAGCGACTCCGGCACGTGCTGTTTATGGCATCCAGTGCATTGCATGGCCGTGTAACCGATACCGAGTGTGAGTTCAGTATTCACCGCGTTCCTAATGGTGGTGATTTGCATCGTCCCGAGCAAACCACATTAAAGCTGGTTGCCAGCTCAGAAAACGGGCAACCGCTGATTACTATTAAACACCCCGACGAGTAGCAGTAAACGAGAGTGGACAGCACAGTGGCCTATATTCTTAACGATGATGATACACAGCTGGAGTTTGCTGAGCGTGCAGACCTGCGTGATGTAACCAGCACCGCGCGCCTGTTTAATTTTCGTCGTCCAGTGTATATCGCCGTGGACGTGTGGGATGACTGTGTTGATCTGAAGGCTGGCAATGGCATTGCCTATGATGAACTGGCGGTATTGCAGCGTCTGCGGCATGTGCTGTTTATGGCGGCCAGCGCGCTGCATGGTCGTGTGGAAGATCTTGAGTATGACTTCAGGGTGTACCGCATCGCCAATGGCGCAGCAGAAGGTCAGCGTCAGCCCGAGCCGGTTAATCTGCACCTGTGTGCCCATAAGGACGAGCATAATCGTCCGGTGATTACCATCAGCTTTCCAGGCTGAGCTATCTGTGCAGTCGGTTGTTTCTGCAGGCCCTGGCATTATTTCAGGTGCCATCGTTACTCTCACCTCAATCAACAAGATTCCGTTTGATTTTATGGGTTCAGGCCCGTGGGGTAATGTCTAAATGAAAAAAAATATTCTCTCTCGATGGTTCAGTCATACCAGGTCGGCTACAGACGGTATTCAATTACGCGAAGGTTTATCCGTACTGATTGTGGATGACTCCCGTACCCAGCTCTATGCGTTGCAGAAAATGCTGAATGCCGAAGGTGTAAAAACCTACACCGCTGAAAACGGACGCCAGGGGATACTGATGGCGCGTCATGTTAAGCCGGATCTGATTCTAATGGACAGTGTGATGCCGGAAATCAACGGTTTCCAGGCGACCCGCTACCTGAGCAAGCAGCAGGATACCGCGCACATTCCCATTGTGATTATTAGCGGCTCGGAAGAGCAGTCGGATAAGGTGTGGGCAATCAAGCTGGGTGCTCGTGATTATATTCAGAAGCCAGCAGACAGAAAGCAGTTATTGCAGAAAGTCAGTCGCTGGACGGCCGAAGTGGGTGTTAACCGACAGAAGTCCGCAAGCAAGGCCGCTGTGCCTTCAACTGAGGTCGCCAGGGCAAAGGCGGTATAAAAAGTCGTTTGTCTATAGTCGTTTGTCGTTAGTCAGACTCTCGACAAATGACTAATGACTAAAGACTCTAAAGATAATAAGCCGAGCTGGTCATCACCTTCGACATGGCGGTCATCAGCTTCTTTACAGGCCAGGGCAGCTCTGCGCCGCCGCCTTCCAGTGCCACGGTGGCATGGTGGGCCTCATCGGTCTTCATCTGCTGCAGAATAGCTGAGCTGCGTGCATCCTGTGGGGGCAGCTTCTGCAGGTGATCATCCAGGTGACGAATCACCTGATGCTCGGTTTCTGCAACAAATCCCAGGCTCCACTTATCCCCCAGCAGACCGGCGATAGCGCCAATTGCAAATGAGCCGCTGTACCAGATCGGATTGAGTACGCTTTTATGGCTACACAGTTCATCAATGCGCTGCTCAGTCCAGGCCAGGTGGTCATTTTCCTCCAGCGCGGCACGTTCCATGCTCTGTCTAACACTGTCCAGTCGCGCGGTGAGCGCCTGTCCCTGGTACAGCGCCTGGGCCGAGACTTCGCCAGCGTGGTTTACCCGCATCAGTGCCGCGGCACGTTTACGCTCGCTCTCGCTCAGTGTGGGTTCGCTGATGCCGTCAGCCGGGTTGTTGCGCTCGGTGGTAACCGCCGCACCGAAGAGGGTGCGCAGTGCATGATCCGACTGCATAATAAACTGGTCAATGGCGTTATGGTGACGCATAAGGATAAGGCTCTCTTTGCATGCTGGTTCCGTTAGCGGTTGCTGGTTTATTGATGACTAACCAGTTGTCGCGCCAGCAGGCTGATGGGGTGAATAATTTCAATGGATTTATTATAACGTTTCAGCGCGGTTTTCATATGCAGACTGCAGCCAATATTGTCGCTGATCAACAGCTTGACCTGGTCCAGTGCAAAGCTGCGAGCCTTCTGTTCCGCCAGTGCCTGGCCCTGCTCAGGGTAGTTGAGTCCCTGAAGTCCGCCAGCGCCACAGCACAATGATGGGCTGGAAGACTCAATCAGTTCGAGCTGTGGAATCAGCTGCAGCAGATCGCGGTTGATTGTGCGCTGGGTTGACATATTGCGCTGGCTGCAACTTTCATGCAGTGCCACCGCTTTCTCAAGCGGCCTGAAGCTGCAGTTCTGCTGTTTCAGCTGTTGCAGAATAAACCAGCGTGCGTCCACCGCCTGCAGCGAGTATGAGCTGGCGAGCTGCTGGCCGCAGGCGGGGCTGAAAAACAGCAGCGGGGCCTCGTTGTCAGTGCTCAGCAATTGCGCTGTCTGATTTAATAGCTGGCCTGACAGCGAAGTCTGCCCGTTATGCTGGTGCAGCGCGCCACAGCAGGCCTGTTCTGCAGGTATGTGCACGTTAAAGCCCAGCTGATTGAGCAGCTGAGCAGTATCCCGCAGCGTGATTGAATCCGCCAGCGTGCCGACACAGCCGCTAAACAGCCTGACGTCGCCCTTAATCGCCTCGGCACTGGCCGGGTAATACGGTTTGAGTGAATGTGCTGGCTGAGCAAGCAATGCATCGACCCCCGGCGGATGTCTGCCGCTGATGGCACTGAGGCCCCTGGCCAGTGGTTTGAGCAGCGGGATATTAAGCGCCGAAGCATAGCGGTTCAGGCCGTGCTCCGAGGCAACCTGCCTGAGCAGCCAGTGAGCCGTAGCGGGCTTTTCAATGTCAGCCGCGTACTGCTGCCTGAATTCGTCGATCAGGCGGCCGTAGGGCACCCTGGAAGGGCAGATGGTCTGGCAGTTGAGGCAGCCAAGGCAGTGGTCAATGTGAGTCAGTGTTTTGTTATCAGCGCTGATTTTGCCCTGGTCAATGGCCTGCATCAGCGCAATACGTCCGCGGGGTGATTCGGTTTCGCTCTGGTAGAGCTGGTAGGTGGGGCACTGTGGCAGGCACATGCCGCACATCACGCACAGGTCGGTATCGGAAAGAGTTGAGCTGGTTTTCATTGCGCAGAATTTTATCACTGTATAGAGTATCGTGACTGACTGATTTGGGGGTTTTATGTCGTATTACCAATACCATGCGTTTCTCTGTACCAATAAGCGAGAGGACGGGAGACGCAGTTGTGGCAATTCAGGCTCCGCCGAGCTGCGTGCCTATGCAAAAGCCAGGGTCAAGGAACTGGGTCTGTCCGGCGAGGGCAAGGTGCGGGTGAATACCGCCGGTTGCCTGGATCGCTGCCACCTGGGGCCGGTAATGGTGATTTACCCGGAGGAAATCTGGTATAGCTACCGCAGTGAGCAGGATGTGGACGAGATTATCGAGCAACATTTCGTTAATAATCAGATCGTTGAGCGGTTGCGGGTCAAGGACTAGCGTGATTTAAAAGAAAAACGCGAACAACGCAAATGAACGCAAATAGACGCAATTAAAGCATTATGCCCGCATGATATACTGCCTCAGGTTGTGGCGTGATGCAGGAGCTCCTGTTTCTTCATCCGGTTACAGATTGTTTTGTGGGGCGCACCATCTCCCAGCCTGCGCATCCATGCGCTCGCTGAATTAGTGTATCCATGCACTCACGCGAATAAGCGCAAATCTATATGCACAAACGCAGTGAATCCGTCGACTGTTGACCAAGGACCAAGGACCAAGGACCAAGGACGTCCTGACAGGCGGTAGAAATAAATGCTTGCCTAATATAATTTACTAAATTAGAATATGCTTATCTTATGAATTGCTGACTAGCGTTATTCATATTAGTGACTCCTCCATCCTCCTTTGGTGGTTATTTTAAGCGTAGCACCCCCTGCTACGCTTTTTTTTTGTCAAATTGGGTGTATCATCCACGCTCCGGCGAAGCCCTTGCAGTTGATGGCTGGCGAGCTGTACTCATCTGCAATATTGTTTGCAATATTGCTTGTTTATGCTCGGTAGATTCTGTATTATGTGCCGCCTTTCGTAGAGTACGAACATTTTAGGATTTAGAACATGAAAACATTCAGTGCCAAGCCTGAAACGGTAAAGCGTGACTGGTACGTAGTAGACGCAGCAGGTAAAACTCTGGGTAGACTGGCGACTGAAGTTGCCCGTCGTTTACGTGGTAAGCATAAGCCTGAATACACGCCTCACGTAGATACGGGTGATTACATTGTAGTAATCAATGCAGAGAAAGTAGCCGTAACCGGCAATAAAGCGACTGACAAGATGTATCACAGTCACACTGGCTTTCCCGGCGGTATCAAGTCCATCTCCTTTGACAAGCTGATTCAGAAGAAGCCGGAAATGGTGATTGAGAAAGCGGTAAAAGGTATGCTGCCTAAAAACCCGTTGGGTCGTGCAATGTATCGTAAACTGAAGGTTTACGCGGGCTCAGAACACAAACACACAGCTCAGCAACCACAGGTGCTGGACATTTAATCAGTAGAGATATCTCATGGCAGAAACTCAATATTACGCAACTGGTCGACGCAAAACATCTAGCGCTCGCGTATTTATGCGCCCTGGCAGCGGTGAATTCAAGGTGAACGGTCGCCCAATCGATAAGTTCTTTGGTCGTCAAACCGCGATTATGGTGGTTAAGCAGCCATTAGATGTTGTTAATATGCAGGACAAGTTCGACTTTCATATTACAGTCACTGGCGGCGGTGGTACGGGCCAGTCGGGTGCGATCCGTCACGGTATTACCCGTGCGCTGATGGCCTATGATGAAAGCCTGCGCCCGGTTTTACGTAAAGCCGGGTTTGTTACCCGTGATGCACGTGAAGTTGAGCGTAAGAAAGTCGGTCTGCGTAAAGCACGTCGCGCGACTCAGTTCTCCAAGCGTTAATCTCTGGTCAGTCTATCAGGCTAAGTGCAGGATTTTTAAGCATAATCGCTTCTGCACAAGCCTCTCAGTCTGATTGCACAGAAAAAAGAGCCGGTATTAACCGGCTCTTTTTTTTGCCTTACGGTTTATCGCTGGCCGTTTGTTGCTGGTCGCAGGCTGGTAACGAGTGAAGTAGATTTATCTGGCGCCGTAACCTGGTGCGCTACGATGAGTGGTCGTTAAAACAGTTTGCCTCGCATGGCGCGCTGCAGGTCCACTATCTCTGATCGGCTCTGCCGTGAGTTGACACCAGGTGCAGCGGTTTCTCCGTATACCTGTTTCAATTCAGTCCGTGCAACAAAAGAAAATCAACGGTAGCATCCGGTGTATGGATAAAAAATAATAAGCTCAATTTATTTTATAATTTTATTATATTAGTTATTTCATATGTTTTAATTACCCGCTAACAGCCCGTTGTGTCGTAGTTGTTCATGGATTTAATGTTGTGTTATTGAATTGCGTGATGCAGGCATCTATAAATTAATTTTATGTTAAGGCAGGTTTGTGATGGCTTGTGCACGGAACAGGGATGGTTAAAAGAATGTTGATGTCTGATCGTTTGCTGTAAGTGCGAAAGCACTTTGATTTGAATAAAAGACGCAAAAGCGAAATTTAAAACAGATTGTAATGGATAATTTGTGTGGTGAATGATGTGTCTGGCAGTAAAAATCAGTGCACAATTTTTTTTTAAAAAGTCTGTGAATATGTTCAAAAGCGCTGTAATTACAGTGCATTTTTAAAAATTGTTTTGGCAAAAAGGTTGACTTGACTGGGTAAATGTTTATAAATACACATGATTTTTTGTTTGACCACACAAAAAGTTATAGCTATGACAATAAACAACATGCAGGAGTCTTGCATAATGAAAAAACGTTTCCTAGTAGCTGCAATGGCAGCAGCCATGGTTTCACCTTTTGCCGCTAATGCTGAAGCA
>JBFFND010000104.1:0-7568 GCA_041563375.1 Gammaproteobacteria bacterium
CTGGCGCGCGCTGGAAAATGCACTGCCAGTATTGCGTGATGGGGTGCAGGCTCGATTCCTGTTTTTGCCCGACGGCGAAGACCCGGACAGCCTGGTACGCCAGGAGGGCCAGCAGGCCTTCGAGCAACGCCTGCAACAGGCCACTCCCCTCCCCGACTTTTTGCTGTCCCACCTGGCGGAACCGCTGGATCTGTCTGCCGCCGACGGCAAGGCGAGACTGTCCGAGCTGGCAAAGCCGCTGATCGGAAAAATATCTGCTGGCGTGTTCAAGGATCTGCTACTGGATCAGTTATCGCAGATGATCGGCCTGTCCAGCAACTCGCTGCAGCAGCACATTCCGGCACAAACTGCGGCTGATAACCGCCCAGCGCAACCGACGACGCGCCATAAAAAGCACCAGGTGAGCATGACCCCGACACGGCTGGTGATTGCACTGCTGTTGCAATACCCGCAAAGCGCTCAGCACTGCAGAATCCCCGATGAGCTACGCGGCTCGGACATGCCCGGACTGTCGCTACTGATACAGCTGCACGACACCATTTTGCAAACCGCTGCCAACTCGCCTTCGGTGTTACTGGAGCGCTGGCGTGGTTCCGCCGATGAAGCCATTATGACCCGGCTGATGCAGCTGGACATACCCGGCAGCGACGAACCCGCGGAGCAACAACAGCTGATTAATGATGCGCTGCACAAACTGGTGCAAAAGCACCGCGAATTCCGCATGGAAGCGCTGTTGCAGAAAAGCCGCAACACACCGCTGAACGATGACGAGCGCGCCGAGCTGAGTCAGCTCTATCAACGGGATGAACCCCGGGAATAGCTGAAACTAGGCATTTTAAATAAACTGGTTTATAATTAACTTCGCACCGAGGGGCGCTGCAGCAGATTCCCTTCCTAATCATAGGGCTGTCAGGCTCGGTGTATTCATATTGAACGGCGCTCATTAATTAGTGGTTTAGCTAAACTAATGAGCGCAGTAAAGCATCGGCACTCCTGCCAGCCTTTCCTTATCATTATTTAGCTTCAAACACCTTCGATTTAAGTCAGTCGCGCATTGGTATGGACTGCATTGAGGATATTACTATGTCGAATAGTCATTTATTTACTTCAGAATCTGTGTCCGAAGGACATCCGGACAAGGTCGCAGACCAGATTTCAGACGCCATCCTGGACGCCATTTTCGAACAGGACCCCAAAGCACGGGTGGCCTGTGAAACCCTGGTCAACACCGGCATGGTTGTGCTATCCGGCGAAATCACCACTGAAGCCTGGGTGGATATGCAAACCATCGTACGTGACACTGTACGCAATATCGGTTACACCAGCTCGGAAATGGGCTTTGATGCCGATTCCTGCGCAGTGATCACCTCGATCGACAAACAGTCACCGGACATCGCTATGGGCGTGGATGAAAGCGAAGGCCATGAACAGGGCGCCGGCGACCAGGGCCTGATGTTTGGTTATGCCTGTAATGAAACCGACGTGCTGATGCCCGCACCCATCAGCTATGCACATCAGCTGGTGAAACGCCAGGCAGAAGTGCGTAAAAACGGCACACTGAGCTGGCTTCGCCCCGATGCGAAAAGCCAGGTGACCTTCCGTTATGAAGACGGTAAGCCAGTAGCAATTGATGCAGTCGTACTGTCTACCCAGCACTCACCGGATATCAGTCTTGAAGCACTGCGTGAAGCGGTGATGGATGAAGTCATCAAGCATGTACTACCGGACAACCTGATCAGCAAGGACACCAAGTTTTTTATCAACCCCACCGGTAAATTTGTTATCGGCGGCCCGGTAGGTGACTGTGGTTTAACCGGTCGCAAGATTATCGTGGACACCTATGGTGGCATGGCACGTCATGGCGGCGGTGCGTTCTCTGGCAAGGACCCATCCAAGGTGGATCGCTCTGCCGCGTACGCCGGTCGTTATGTGGCGAAGAATATTGTCGCCGCAGGCCTTGCAGACAAGTGCGAGATCCAGGTGTCCTACGCGATTGGCGTGGCCGAGCCCACTTCAATTTCAGTGGAAACCTTTGGTACCGGCAAGATCTCGGACAGCCGTATTGTCGAGCTGGTGCGCGAACACTTTAATCTCAAGCCTAAAGGGCTGATCCAGATGCTGGATCTGTTACGTCCGATTTATGGCAAAACCGCCGCATACGGACACTTCGGTCGCACCGAAGATACCTTTACCTGGGAACGTACCGACAGGGCAGACGCACTGAAAGACGCTGCTGGACTTTAATCATTTTAAATTGCAGCGCCTGCAGCGTTGCATAACAGAACAGATCAGGAAACATTATGAGTACAGAATTTACAGATTACAAAGTTGCCGATATTTCTCTCGCCGACTGGGGCCGCAAGGAAATAGCTATCGCGGAAATCGAAATGCCGGGCCTGATGGCTCTGCGTGAAGAATACGCCGGTAAAAAACCATTAGATGGCTGTCGCATTATGGGCAGTATTCACATGACCATTCAAACCGCGGTATTAATTGAAACCCTGGTTGAGCTGGGCGCGGAAGTGCGCTGGGTATCCTGCAATATTTTCTCAACCCAGGATCATGCCGCCGCTGCTATCGCAGCCCGTGGTATTCCTGTTTTTGCCTGGAAAGGCGAAACCATTGAAGAATACTGGTGGTGCACCGAGCAGGCACTGATGTGGCCTGATGGCAAACTGCCGAATATGATCCTGGACGACGGTGGCGATGCAACCCTGCTGGTACACAAGGGCGTCGAGTTTGAAAAAGCCGGTGCAATACCTGAGACTAAAGACAGTGACAATGAAGAGTACAAGGCAATTCTGGATGTCCTGCGCCGCACCATCAAGCCAGGCGAAACTGTGTGGGGCGATATTGCGGCCAGTGTAAAGGGTGTAACCGAAGAAACCACCACCGGTGTACACCGTTTATATGAAATGCAGGAAAAAGGTCAACTGCTGTTCCCTGCAATGAATGTCAACGATTCGGCCACCAAGTCTAAATTCGATAACCTGTATGGCTGCCGTGAATCACTGATCGACAGCATCAAGCGTGCCACCGATGTAATGATTGCCGGTAAAATCTGTGTGGTACTGGGTTATGGTGATGTGGGCAAGGGCTGTGCGCAGGCATACAAGGGCATGGGTGCAACCGTATGGGTCACTGAAATTGATCCGATCTGTGCACTGCAGGCAGCGATGGAAGGCCACCGTGTGGTTGATATGGATGAAGCCTGCAAAATGGGTGACATATTTGTAACCACTACCGGTAACGTCAATGTAATTAATCATGATCATATGCTGGCAATGAAGAACGAAGCTATCGTGTGTAACATTGGTCACTTCGATTCGGAAATTGATATCGCCTCACTGGAAAAATACGAGTGGGAAGAAATCAAGCCCCAGGTGGATCATGTTATTTTCCCGGACGGCAAGAAGATTATCATTCTGGCTAAAGGTCGCCTGGTAAACCTGGGTTGTGCAACCGGTCACCCGAGCTTTGTGATGTCAGCCTCATTCACCAACCAGGTCATGGCACAGATAGAATTCTTTACCAATGCTGAAGCCTACGAGAACAAGGTTTATATTCTGCCCAAACAGCTGGACGAAAAAGTGGCCCGACTGCATCTGAAAAAGATCGGTGTGCATCTGACCGAGCTGACAAAAGAACAGGCCGACTATATCAATGTTCCGATTGAAGGCCCTTACAAGTCAGACCATTACCGTTACTAATCGGACAGTGAGAAGGGCTGATGCCAGTCATCGGCTTCACTGTCACTAAAACGCGCCGGGGCCGGCATTAATCCAGCCCCTGCGCATATTAACGGGCTATTTAAACGGGCATATTTAAACCGTGTTTATTGCGGCCCATTAAAAAGTACACATCATGAAAAGCCAACAGAAACTCGAAAAGCAGTTCAGCTGTGAATTTTTCCCGCCCAAAACAGAACAGGGTATGGAAAAACTGTTTGCAACAGCGGAAACCCTGTCACAGCAAATTGACCCCAAATTTTTCTCCGTCACCTTTGGTGCCGGTGGCTCGACCCGTGAAACGACCTTCACCGCAGTCGCCAGTTTAATGCGTTACACTGGCCGTGAGGTTGCGCCGCACCTGTCGTGTATCGGCTCCAGCAAGCAACAACTCAAGGACATTCTCAGCGACTATCAACAACAGGGCGTTAAGCGCATTGTCGCTCTACGCGGTGATCTGCCATCAGGCACGGTTTCCCATGGCGATTTCAACCATGCGAATCAACTGGTGAGTTTTATCCGTGACAATTACCAGGATCAGTTCAAGATTGAAGTAGCCGCCTATCCGGAAACTCATCCCCAGGCTGCGTCAGCACGCAAGGATCTGCTGCATTTTCAGCAGAAGGTAAATGCCGGTGCCGATGCTGCCATTACCCAGTATTTTTACAATATCGACAGTTATTTCTATTTTGTGGACGACTGTGAAAAAGCCGGACTGGACCTGCCCATCGTGCCCGGTATTATGCCGATTACCAACTACAGTAATCTGGCCAGGTTCTCCGAAATGTGCGGCGCTGAGATTCCACAATGGCTCAGACGCAAACTCGAATCCTACGCGGATGATGCCGAGTCCATCAAGGACTTCGGTGCCGACTTTGTTTCATCCATGTGCCAGCGTCTGCTCGACATGGGCGCACCGGGTCTACACTTTTACACCATGAATCAGTCAGAAGCCAGCCTGCGTATCTGGAACAGCCTCAGCAAATAATTATTTTGCCGGGCTCACATTAATGAAACAGATTCGAATTTATCAGCACACTGAGCTTGCCAGCGGCAACTCGGTATCACTTGATAAGGTCGCCAGCAATCATCTGTTACGCGTATTGCGTTTACGTCAGGGTGACGAATTTGTTCTGTTTAATGGTGATGGCTGTGAGTATCCGTCGACGCTGGAAATTTCCGGCAAAACCGCCATCGCGCAGATCAGCGAGATGCGGGAAACTATACGCGAATCCTGTTTGCAACTGCACCTGTATCAGGGCATTTCCAAGGGCGAGCGCATGGATTTTGCCATACAAAAAGCGGTTGAGCTGGGCGTCAGTGAGATCACACCGCTGTTCTGCGAGCGCACGGTGGTGAGTTTAAAAGGTGATCGCCTGGATAAAAAGCTGCAGCACTGGCAAGGCATTGCGATCAGTGCCTGCGAACAGTCAGGTCGTAATCACATTCCGGCCATTCACCCCGCGCAACCTTTTTCGCAGGCACTTGCTTCGGATACAACACAGCTCAAGCTGATGCTTGAACCCACGGCAGCGCAACCACTTTCATCGCTGCAGCCCGAGAATAATACAGTGAGTATTTACATTGGCCCGGAAGGCGGCTTTAGTGACAATGAAATTACCCAGGCGCAAAACAGTGGTCTGCGAGGCATCAACCTGGGGCCAAGAATACTAAGAACAGAAACTGCAGCTCTGGCAGCGGTCACTGCCTGCCAGTTACTCTGGGGTGACCTGAATGAAAAGACTAACGACTAACGACTAACGACTAACGACTAACGACTAACGACTAAATTTTAGTGAGTCATGACCTGCTTAACAATGCCTTCCAGCTTTTCAAGATCAATCACGCTGTAGCGTTTGTCTTCAACCAGTAGACGCTCTTCGACCGCAGGATGGGTTATTTCATCCTTGTCTTCGAGTATATCCTCTTCCTTTAATTCCAGTACAGACGGTGCACCCTGCACCAGTATTGAGATAAAGGGAAACTTGCGGTCTTCACCAATTGAAAAAAGAATCGCCGCCTTGACCGAACCACTGGCCAGACTGGGCATGCGCACACCGTCCATGG
Organism: Gammaproteobacteria bacterium; assembly: GCA_041563375.1. GTDB lineage: Bacteria > Pseudomonadota > Gammaproteobacteria > SZUA-229 > SZUA-229 > SZUA-229. The sequence goes on from JBFFND010000104.1 coordinate 5,796, forward strand.
CTTCAAACGAAATCAACGGCACCGAATTACCGCGCCAGTCAAGATAACCCAGCATCCAGCCCGGCTTATTGGCTACGTTAATAATGTTTTTAATCGGTACAATTTCTGCAACGGCCGCGTTGGGCAGAAGGATTTCGTCTTCATTAATTTTCAGGGCGAGACATTTGATTTGATCTTCAGACATTAGCCAATCAACTCATAAATATTTTGCATCAGATCATCTTCCTGATACGGCTTACCCAGGTATTTGTTTACACCGATCTCCATCGCCTTATCCCTGTGTTTACTACCACTTCGTGAGGTGATCATAATGATCGGCAGGTCCTTCAGGCGCTCGTCGTTACGCACATGGGTTGCCACTTCGTAACCGTCCATTCTGGGCATTTCTATATCCAGCAACATCACATCCGGCTTGATTTCCTGTAGCTGAGATACTGCATCCACACCGTCTTTGGCGGTAATAACTTTCATATTATGGCGCGCCAGCATGCGCTCGGTGACTTTCCGGATAGTAATCGAATCATCCACCACCATAACAATTTTCTCGCGCTCTTCTTCCACCGGCTTGCTGACCTGCTCGGCAGCTTCCAGCGCTTCGGCTTCGGACAGACTGATAATTGAACCACCCAGCACCAGCGCATTGACTTCAAGAATCAGCACCACACGACCATCACCCAGGATGGTTGCACCAGATATACCACGCACTGAATTTATCTGCGGGCCTACCGGTTTAACCACAATTTCGCGTCGGCCAATCAATTCATCGACATGTAGCGCGATGCGCTGATCACCGGCACGCGCCAGCAACACCGGGAACAGCTGTCCTGATCTCGAGTAATCCGGCTGCTGAGCGGTTAGCAGCCGACCCAGATGTTTAAGTTCGTATTCGCTGCCGGCAAACTGGTAATGGGTTTCGCCACTGTCATAGAATTGTTGCAGCTCAGGCCCGGACAAACGTACAACGCCTTCAATACTGTTAAGCGGCACGGCATAGATATCTTCGCCAACGTTAACCAGTAGCGCATGATTAATCGCCAGGGTTAACGGCAAGCGCACCCTGAAGGTCGTGCCCATACCACGTACCGTATCGATCTCCAGCACACCACCCAGTAGTTTAATCTCACTGTCCACCACATCCATACCAACACCGCGGCCGGAAATCTGCGTGACTTTTTCTGCGGTACTGAATCCTGGCTGCATAATATATTGCAGTACTTCGTGATCCGATAAGGCATCATCCGCCTTGATCATGCCTTTTTCGATTGCCTTGGCACGAATTGCGGCCGCATCTATACCCTTGCCGTCATCCTTAACAATAATCACCACATCACCGCCTTCGCGGTCGACCGTAATATTCAGATGCCCGGTTTCACTTTTGCCAGCTGCACTACGCTCGGCAGGCTGCTCTATCCCGTGGGACACTGCATTACGCAGCATGTGTTCCAGTGGCGCAACAATACGATCCAGCACAGTCCGATCGACCTCAGCCGTTTCACCGGTAATTTCCAGTTCAACTTCCTTGCCCAGCTCCCGCGCTGTCTGTCGCACTATGCGGCGTAATCTTGAAGCCAGACCACCAAAGTGCACCATGCGTGTGCGCATCAGCCCTTCCTGCAATTCGGTACTGACTCGTGATTCCTGTAACAACAGGGTTTCAGCATCACGCACTTCTTCGCCCAGAATATCCTTGATACTTTCAATATCGCCTACGGTTTCCTGCAAACTGCGTGAGATTTGCTGCATGGTAGAAAAGCGGTCCATTTCCAGCGGATC
>JBFFND010000105.1:0-7495 GCA_041563375.1 Gammaproteobacteria bacterium
GGTGACGAAATTATCCACGCCAAACGGATGCCGGGTAAATTCCGCAGCCTGAAGTGGAAATCGATGATGGTATGGCTGGTGTTTTTCCTCGGACCTTACCTGCGCTGGAATGACTCACAGGCGGTGCTGTTTGATATTCCCAACCGTAAATTCCATATTTTCGATATCACCATCCTGCCACAGGATGTGTGGTTACTCGCACTGATACTGCTGTTCTTTGCCATTCTACTCGCCGCCGTCACCTCGGTGGCCGGCCGGGTGTTCTGTGGCTACTTCTGCTTCCAGACCATCTGGACCGACATCTTCACCCTGATCGAGGAAAAGCTGGAAGGCTCACCGGCAAAACGCCGCAAGCTGGATGAAGCGCCATTAAGTGTGGCGAAGGTTCGAGTCAAGGTGATCAAGCACAGTATCTGGATAGCCATCGGCTTTATTACCGGTCTGTCGTTTACCGCCTGGTTTACCGATGCCTACCAGCTATGGGTGGATATTTTCACCCTTGAAGCTGCAATACTTGTATATACCATGCTGTTTGCCTTTACCGTGGGCACCTATGTACTGGCCGGCTTCATGCGCGAACAGACCTGCTTCTGGCTGTGCCCCTACGCACGTATCCAGGGGGTGATGTACGACACACAAACCATTCTGCCCACCTATGACTTCGTGCGCGGTGAACCCCGCGGCAAGCTGATTAAGGGCAAACCCGCCGAAGGCAATGGCGACTGCATTGCCTGTAATCAATGTGTGGCGGTCTGCCCCACCGGGATCGATATTCGTGGCGGCCAGCAGGAAGGCTGTATTACCTGCGGCCTGTGTATCGATGCCTGTGACTCGGTGATGGACAAGATCGGCAAGCCACGCGGCCTGATACGCTATGCCTCGCTCGACGAAATGAAACATAAAGAAGTCAAACCCTTCTTTAAACGTCCACGGGTGCTGATCTACAGTGGCATTATCCTGTTTGCGGTGATCGGTATCCTGTATGGTTTAACCAACCTGGGCACCTATGACCTCAAGGTGATCCATGAACGCCAGCCTCTGTATGTACAGATGAGTGACGGCTCGATCCAGAACCGTTATGACCTGAAAATTCTCAATAAAACCGATCAGGAAATGCACATCAGTATTCGGGTGACTGGCGCTGAAGGCATCGAAACCAAGGGCATCCGCGAAAAAATGACTTTGCCGGCGAGCAAGCTCACTTCATTCCCGGTATTTATCAGTATTCCGAAAAAACATATTAAAAAGGAACGCACGCCGATTTACTTCACCATTGAGTCCTACCAGGAGTTTGGTGATACGGTCGAGTACCAGAGCATGTTTTATGGTCCCAGGATATAATTCCACACAGAGCCCTGCGAATCATGACGCAGGGTGCTGACAACACAGGTAATCCAGTCTAATGAGTAATCTAAGCATGAACAGAAACAGTTTTTCACAGGACAATCCCCGTGCCTTAAAAAACCCCTGGGTGATTGGCTGGCTGGCACTACTGGGCACTGTGCTCGCGGTCAATGTTGGCTTTATCACCCTGGCGGTTGTCACCAACCCGGGCCTGGTGGATAAGGACTACTACGAAAACTCACAGAATTTCGAAGAAACCCTGGTTACACAACGCCATGCCCGGGCAGCCCTGGGCTGGAATTACCAGACCGACTTCCCCACTCGCCCTGTGCTGAATAAAAACGAGCTGTATCGCCTCAGTGTGGTGGACAAGGCCGGTATGCCACTCACCGCAGCCACGGTCACCGTCAATGCCTATCGCCCATCCGATGCCTCCGCCGATTTCCAGACCAGTCTGAACGAAGTGGGTGCCGGCATGTATGAAGGCACGATCAGCTACCCGTTGAAAGGCATCTGGGAAATCACCGTCAATATCAGTCGTGATGATGATCAGTATGACTTTACCCGACGTGCGAGCATTGTGACCCAGTAATCCACTGCATATCTTTCTACATTGCTAATGAAACCCGATAGCTGTGTGGCTAGACGCAACACAGCAAACACCAGCCAATGAATCAAGCCTCTGTTTCAACCCGGGCCGACTGCTTTCACTGTGGTCTGCCAGTCGACAATAAAAACCGTGTAGAAAACACCATTCAGGGTGAAAAACGTGTGTTCTGTTGCCAGGGTTGCAGCACCGTGTGTGAAATGATTTATGCCTCGGGGCTGGAAGGTTTCTATCAGCGCACCCCGGATGGCCAGCTGCTTTCACCGCCACCGGAACCGCCCAAAGAAGCCGGCCTGTATGACATCGATGAAATACAGAGCGAGTTCGTACATGAAAGCGGCAATGTGCGCGACATGCACCTGATTGTTGAAGGCATTCATTGCTCAGCCTGTGTGTGGCTGATCGAGCGCAGCCTGGCCAGCCTTGCCGGTGTACTGGACGTTAAAGTCAATCTCGCCAATAAACGTCTGTTTGTGCGCTGGGATAATACACAGATAAAAATTTCCACCATCATCGAGCACCTGGGAAGCATCGGTTACGCGGCCATTCCATTTAATCCGGAAACCGCTGAAGGCGCGATACAGAAAAGTAACCGCGCGCTATTGCTGCGCATGGCATTCGCCGCGTTCTGCATGATGAACCTGATGTGGGTATCGATTGCACTCTACAGTGGCGCGGATCAGGGCGAATTCAAACAGCTGTTTCACCTGGTAGGTTTTGCCCTTGCCACCCCCACCCTGTTTTACTCCGGCTGGCCGTTCTTGCGCAATGCCTACACCGGTATTCGCCATCTACATCTCAGCATGGATGTGCCGATTGCCATCGGTGCCCTCACCACCTACAGCTATTCGGTATATATCACCTTCAGCAATGCCCAGATTGGCGAAGTCTATTACGACACGGTGGTGAATTTTATTTTTATTATCCTGGTGGGACGGTTCCTTGAAGCCAAATCAAAACGCCATGCAGTGGCGGCGACACAACGCCTGATGGATTTGCAGCCCCGCGTAGCCAATGTGGTACGTGGCGAAGAAACCCATATCGTACCGATTCGCGCAATTCGTCCCGACGATATTATTATCGTAAAACCCGGTGATAAAATTCCGGTGGATGGCCAGGTCATCAATGGCCAGTCCTCGGTGGATGAATCGCTGTTAAGCGGTGAGTCACTGCCGGTTAAAAAACACCAGGGCGATCAACTCTCCGCCGGTACGGTCAATATTGACGGCAGCCTCACGGTTAAAGTCAGTGCAACCCTGCGCAATACCTCGCTGGGTAAAATCATCAGCCTGGTCGAAGAGGCACAGGCCAGCAAGGCGCCGATTCAATGCACCGCCGACAAAATCGTCCCCTGGTTTGTGGCCACCACACTGGCACTGGCCACCTTGACCTTTTTCTTCTGGCTGCAGACCAGCATCGAAATTGCACTGCTCGCCTCCACCTCGGTGCTGATTATTACCTGCCCCTGTGCCTTCGGCATGGCCACACCCATGTCGATTGCAGTAGCTTCGGGTCTGGCGGCACGCCACGGCCTGCTGATTAAAAACGGTGCGGTGCTGGAATACCTGTCGGGCATTACGCATTTCGTATTCGATAAAACCGGCACCCTCACCGAAGGCAAAATGCGCATTAAACAGATTATCGGTGATGGCGACCACAGCGAACTGCTACGCAAAATGGCACTGATTGAAAGCCTGTCGGAGCATGCCATTGCCAGGGCCATTGTGTTTGAAGCCAGGCAGCAGAAAATCAAACTCGACAGCAGCACGGTCAGTGATTTTATCAACCAGCCTGGCTATGGCGTGAAAGGCCAGCTTGACGGTGAGTTAATCTGTGTCGGCAATAGCAAATGGTTACAGAAGAACCAGGTTAAGCTGAACAATGATTTTATTGAACAGGCCGCGGCACTGGAGCAACAGGGAATCAGCTGCGTACACCTTGCAATCGACGGCAGTCATCAGGGCTTTGCCGCCATTGCCGATCAGCTACGCGCCGATGCAAAACAGCTGATACAGAACCTGCGTGATGCCGGCATTAAACTCACCCTGTTAAGCGGCGATAAACAGGCCGTAGCGCAGTCAATTGCTGATGAACTCGGCGGCATGCAGGTGATCGCCGAGGTACTGCCCGGCGAGAAGGACCAGGTGATTCAGCAACTGCAGAATGCCGGCGAAAAAGTGGCGATGATTGGTGACGGGGTAAACGATGCACCGGCACTGATTCGCGCCGATGTGGGCATTGCCATTGGCTCCGGTACCGATGTCTCCATGGAAAGTGCGGACATTGTGCTGCTCAGCAATGAACTGGATAAAATCCGCCTGGCCGCCGATCTGTCCCGTCGCACCCTGCGTACCATTCGTCAGAACATCGGCCTGTCAATCACCTATAATATTATTATGGTGCCGTTGGCGATGGCCGCCTATGTTACGCCACTGTTTGCCGCGATTGCCATGCCCATCAGCTCACTCGCGGTAATCGGTAACGCCGCGCGTATTCGCACCCTGTTCAACAAGAGACGCTAAGCCACTATGGATGTTATTTACGGTTTAATTCCACTGATGATTGGCCTGGGACTGATTGGCGTGGTGATTTTTATCTGGTCAGTCCGCAGCGGCCAGTATGACGACCTGGAAGGTGATGCCAACCGTATTCTCATGGACGATGATGACCCGCTGCTGCCGCAAAACCAGCACAAAGACAGACAGGATGTCGCAGCTGATAATAATGCTGACAATAGCCAGCAAAACACCCCTGAAAGCAATCAGAAACGCTAAACCGCTGTAAACGGCTTACCCCTGAACGGAGTATAGGCTTTTATCAAAGCTCTACTATACTTGCATTGAGCGCAAACTCGCATACCAACAACTGATTTAACCATGTGAGTCAACCATCAACCGGCCAATAAGGATGTAACCACCCCGTGTCACAGCTGGATCAGGACAGGCATTCATCACCCCCATCAGCGCACGCCCAGCCGCACCAGCCACTGGACCGCTTCCTTAATCTTAAATTTCTCGAACCCTATATCGGTCTGGCACTGGTATGCCACGGAATCCTGATTACCGCCCGTCTCGGTGGCGAGAATCCACACTGGCTGGCACTGGCACTGGTCGGGCTGGTGTCATTGCTCGCCTTTATTCCGGCGCTGCAGAGTAAACAGATTATTCAGTTACGGGCTGTTTTTTATACCCTGATCACCGCCTATCTGATCCTCAATACCGGTGCCAGTAAAAGTTTCTTTCTGCTCTGGTACCTGGTGATTGTCGCCTACTACCCGCTGCTGCTGGGTACGGTGTGTGGGCTTGGAATGATCATTTTTATCAGTGGTTTTTATCTCGCCACCCTGTTGATCGAACCCGGTTTGCCCCCTTCGGTGGTGGTCGCACGCACTCTTCTATTGACCTTTATCGGCGTGATCGCTTTTACCCTGTCCTACCGTTTGCGCTCATTTGATCGGCTGCAGGTGCTGGCCAATAGCGACAGCCTCACCGGCCTTAAAAACCGCCGTTATTTTTTTGAAATTGCCGAAGTGGAGTTCAATCGCGCACGACGTTACCAGAGCCCGCTGTGCATGATCATTGCTGATATCAATCATTTCAAACAGGTTAATGACCGCTACGGTCATGCCATTGGTGATGATGCACTGATGCTGTGTGCCAGGCTGATTTCACGCCACACGCGAGAGTCGGACATTGTCTGTCGCCTGGGCGGGGATGAATTTGCCGTGCTGCTGCCCAACACAGACAAACAGCATGCACAGGTCACAGTAGAACGCCTGCAACAGGCCTTTAAGCAGGCGCCACTGAAAGTACCCGGCGGGTCTTTGCCGTTGCAGATGAGTTTCGGACTGGCCGAAGCCAGCCCGCAAACCGAGAGTATTCGCGCGCTGTATAAAGCGGCCGATTGTTCCATGTATGAGGCCAAGCCCGGCAAACCAATGGCGACAGCTACAGTGCCGACAAGCGACATAGATACACCAGTACAGGATACCTGATCAGCAACAGCCCCCATTCGTGTTTCACCTTGATGAGATGAAAAGCCGGCCGGTGATTATCGCACAATAGCTAGCAGTTTAAGCCTGGCTCACCTGCTTTAGAATCAGCGCCAGCTGGCGGGTTGCCGGTCCGGCCTGTTCTGCATCGGCATAAATCAGGTAGAGCATTTCACTGCGCGTCTGCCCTTCATTCAATGGCAATGGCAATAACTGCCGACTGCTCAGCTCCGCCTCAATCGCAGCCCGTGGCAGCCAGCCATAGCCCAGCCCGCTGCGAATCAGTTTATGCGCCGAATCCACACTGCTCACCGCCCAGCGACTGGCATCATTCAGCCAGCCTGAATCAATGCCACGACGACCGGAGTCACTCACCACCACCTGGGTTTCACGGTTAAGATCACCCAGGTTAAGCCCTCGCCCGAGTTGCTGCAACGGATGCTCCGCCGCGGCCACTGCAATAAACTCAACCCGCAGCAGTTCATCCCCAATAAAACCCCTGGGCACAAACGGACTGATCACCAGGTCTGCCTGTCCCTGCAGCAATAACTCCTCCGCACCGGAGAGCACCACCTCCTGTAAACGGATGCGGGTGTTGCGACTCATCGGCTCGAACTGTTTTAGCGCCCGGGTCAGCTGCTGTGTGGGATAGGCCGCTTCCACCGCCAGGCGCACCTCCGCCTCCCAGCCCTGCTGCAGGTGCAGCGCCTGCTGCTCAATCGCGCTGGCATCGGCCAGTAACTGCCGGGACCGCTGTAACAATACTTCACCGGCCTCGGTCAGCACCGCCTTGCGGCCATCGATGTGCAGCAGCTTGATGCCGAGCAGATCCTGCAACCGCTTCACCGCGTAACTCACCGATGACTGGCTGCGATGCAACTGTTCCGCGGCCTGCGCGAAACCGCCGCAGTCAATCACGGTTTGCAGGCTACGCCATTGATCCAGGCTGACTTTGGGTGATTTCATAGTTCCGACCATATATCTATTTATTAGATAATTATACGCAATATTATGCGCTTTTTAATCTAATTAATTCATTCATACTCATGTACATCAACCAACTACGAGGAACACACAATGAATAAATTTATCGATCTGGGTGCACGTATTTTACTGGGACTGATGTTTGTGGTCGCCGGAATTGGCAAACTGGGCGAAGGCTATGCCGGTACAGCGGGATACATGGAGAGCATGGGCCTGCCCGGCGCGCTGCTGCCGCTGGTGATACTGACAGAAATCGGTGCCGGCCTGCTGATCATTATCGGCCTGCAAACCCGACTGGCGGCACTGGCACTGGCCGGTTTTACCCTGCTGGCGGCCATTATCTTCCACAGCAACTTTGCCGACCAGATGCAGTCGATACTGTTTATGAAAAACCTGGCGGTGGCCGGTGGCCTGGCACTGCTGTTTGTCCACGGCAGTGGTCAGTTGAGCATTGACCGGCTGCGACAGAAATAAGCCCGAAGAAATTAACCCGACACAGTGCACATGAGCGTCAGTCATGCCGCTCAGGTGCCGAATCACCACGGCATTGATAACTAAGGTACCTCTGA
>JBFFND010000106.1:0-7449 GCA_041563375.1 Gammaproteobacteria bacterium
CCCGCCAGGTAATCATCAATGCAGCGTAATACCATCGGGCTGCGCAGTTTTTCAGGTTGTGTTGCCAGCTCCTCGCGACTCAGCCAGAGTGCGCGAACGATTCCATCATCCAGTGGCTGATCGGGATCGTAGTGATGACAGCTGCCGACAAAGGCGACGCGCAGAAAACAGCGATTGCGTTGTTCACCGCCTGCAGGGAACTGATCCCAGCGATAGATACCGGAAATATACTCGGCTTCGAAATCCCGTGCAGTTTCTTCCCGGGTTTCGCGGATTACCGCCTGCAACAGGCTTTCATGGGGCTCAAGATGACCGGCTGGCTGGTTATACACGGTCTGCCCCTGTTTAAGTTCTTCAACCATCAGGAAGCGCTGGTCCTGTTCAATAATGGCTGCCACCGTGGCGTGGGGCTTCCACACATCAGTCACGGTGCTGCTCCCGCTCATGATGTTCCTGCAGACGCTTTTTGATGCGTAACTGTTTATCTTTCAGGTATTGCACAACGTGCAGGCGCCATAACAGGCGCACCGTGATATAGCCCAGTGCGCCGCTGACCACTGCCAGCGTCATACTGCCCAGCAGCAGTGGCTGCCAGATGGCTTCCATCTGGGTCTGTAACCAGTGCAGTGAAATTTCAAACTCGTTGTGACGTGCTGGCAGGCCCATCATCAGGCTGCCCAGCAGGTAGGCCAGGTAGAACATTGGTCCCATGGTAAAGGGGTTGGTGATCCACACCAGCGCCACTGAAATCGGTAAATTGCAGCGCAGGATAATGGCAGCACCAGCGGCGATAATCATCTGTGATGGCAATGGTATCCACATCACGAACAGGCCGATAAAAAATGCCATGGACACTGATTTACGATGCAGGTGCCAGAGATTGGGGTCAGCTAACAGGCGGCCGAAGATGGTCAGGGATCGGTTTTGCCTGAAACGCTGTGGATCCGGCAGGTATTTACGTAAAAACTTCTTCGGCATGATGAATTTAGGGTTAGCAGGAATTGCAATAGTGGCGCATTGTAGCAGAGTTGATTAAGGCTGTTGGCATTTGTCTGGGCGGTGCACTGTGACAATGGCTCAAGCCACTGGCTTGGCATCTATGTACAGACAGGCTAAATTATACCTAAATTGCGTAGATCACAAGGACAGACATTGACGCATACTCATGGCCACAGGGATGGGCTGAAATCGCGCTTGCCGGCAATCGCGCTGGCATTCCTGCTGGGTGCTTGTCTGTTGCACCTGCAGCCGGATATTCGCTTGCCGCTATGGACCGAGGCCAGTCTGCTTACGGTGTTACCCCTGCTGCTGTGGCTGTTCTATCTCAAACCCTCACAGCGTGTCCTGCTGGCCTTTTTTGCGGGCTACCTGTGGGCCCTGTTCGCCGCACACAGTTATCTGCAGCAGCGTCTGGATGCGCAGTGGCAGGGCGAGGACCTGCTTATTACGGGGCAGGTCAGTGGGCTGGTGGATCAGGGCTCGCGTTCAGTGCGTTTTAATTTCAGCGTTGAAAATGTGCAGTATCAGGGCGAACCCCTTGCAGGTTTTAAACCGCAGCGCTTGCGCCTGAGCTGGTATCACACCGAGCAGTCAGTTCTGCCGGGGCAACGCTGGCAATTGCAGCTTCGGCTTAAACCTCCCCATGGCATGTTGAATCCCGGTGGTTTCGATTATGAAAAATGGCTGTTCCAGCAGGGCATACATGCCACCGGTTATGTGCGAAATAGTCAATACAACCGGCAACTTAATGGCACCGCCTGGAACATTGACAGCCTGCGCCAGCGACTGATCCAGCAGATTTCAGCGGCTTCTGAAAGCCCGCATCAGGGATTGCTGCAGGCGCTCAGCGTTGGCTATAAGTCGAATATGACGGCACAGCACTGGCAGGTGATGATCAATACCGGCACCAGTCACCTGATGGCCATTTCCGGGCTGCATATTGGCCTGGTGGCGGGTATGGTGTTTTTCCTGGCGCGGCTGCTGGTGCCTGTGGGGGTGCTGAATCTGATCAGCAAACAACAGTTCGCCGCGTTAGTGAGCCTGCTGGCGGCGGGTTTTTATGCCGCACTGGCGGGGTTTGCAGTACCCACGCAACGCGCCTTTGTGATGTTGCTGGTGGTGTTGATGGCACTGCTGCTAAAACGCCCGGTATTCTCCCTGAACACACTGTCGCTGGCCTTGCTGGTGGTGTTGCTGCTCGATCCACTGGCACCACTGTCCGCCGGCTTCTGGCTGTCTTTTATCGCGGTGTTGCTGATTGCGGTGATTATCGGTGGTCGTGTCGCGCGGCAGCGTGGCTGGCTGCAGGGTATCCGCCTGCAGTGGCTGATTGCGCTGTCCATGCTGCCCATCAGCGTGCTGCTGTTCCAGCAGGGCTCGCTGATTTCACCCCTGGCCAATATGCTGATGATTCCGTTGGTGGGCCTGTTGATTGTACCCATGCTACTCATCGCCAGCCTGCTGACGCCGTTATCTGCAACACTCTCTGCCTGGCTGTTTAATGCCGCGGGGCGGGTGTTCGATTATGCCTGGCCATTGCTTGAATGGCTGGCGCAGAGTCCGCTGGCCAGCTGGCAGCAGGCCAGCCTGCCGTTGCCCCACAGCATGCTGGGTTTGCTCGGGGGGCTGTTATTGATTATGCCGCGGGGGTTTCCGCTAAAAATAGCAGGGTCGATACTGCTGTTACCGATGATTTTCTATCAGCCGCTGCGTCCACAACCAGGTGAATTCTGGTTGCAGCTGCTGGATGTGGGCCAGGGGCTGTCAGTACTGGTACAGACCCGCGATCACACTCTACTATACGATGCCGGGGCTAGCAGGGGCGAGCGCTTTGATCTGGGACGTCTGGTGATTGAACCGCTGCTACGACACCAGGGCATAGCATCACTGGACCGCCTGGTTATCAGCCATGCGGATAACGACCATGCCGGGGGTGCAGACTATCTATTACAGAATATTGCCGTGCAACAGCTACTGTATGGTGGCCGTGCTGAAAATTATGCCTATAAACTGCCGCTGTTTGCGCAAAACTGTAAAGCCGGTCAGCACTGGCAGTGGAATCAGGTGCGCTTTGAGATACTCCACCCGGAACAGGATTACCGCAAAACCAATCAGCAGAGCTGCGTACTGAAAATCAGCAGTGAAGATCACAGTGCATTGCTCACCGGCGATATAGATCAGCCGGTGGAGTCGCGATTACTCGGCGATTATGCCGGGCAGTTGCGCACGGATGTATTGCTGGTGCCCCACCATGGCAGCAAAAGCTCGTCATCATTGAGCTGGTTGCAACAGCTTGAGCCGCAGCTGGCGCTGGTCTCGGCGGGTTACCTGAACCGCTTTCGCCATCCGGCTGATGAGGTGATGCAGCGCTATCACCAGCTGGGTATTCCTGTACTGAATACCGCCGAAGAGGGCGCGATCAGTCTGAGCTTCAGTAAACCCGGTGATGACAGCCGGGGCGGACTGTCTGTTAGCTCACATAGCCAGCGAAAAGATGCGGCGCATTATTGGAATCATCGTCTGTGATAACGTATTATGTGGCCACCAACAAATCCTTAATAAAGAGGCATCTACGTGTTTGAAATGGTCAAAGCCGGTGGCTGGCTGATGTTTCCGATTATTGCCGGCTCGATTATCGCCCTGGCAATCATTCTGGAACGTTTCTGGACGCTGCAAAAAAACAAGGTTATACCCGAACACCTGGTCGCCACCATCTGGCACTGGGTCAAGGAAGGTCAGCTGGAACGCAGCAAAATCGAAGAAATCAGCAAACAGTCTGCGCTGGGTCGGGTGCTTGCAGCAGGGCTGAATAATCGTCACCTGGAACGGGAGCGCATCAAGGAGTCCATCGAGGAAGTGGGACGCCAGGTGGTACACGAGATGGAGCGTTTCCTCAATACCCTGGGCACCATCGCCGCGATTTCGCCCCTGCTTGGGCTACTGGGCACGGTGATTGGCATGATCAAGGTGTTCAATGCGATCACTACCGCCGGCGTCGGCAATGCGGCACCCCTGGCGGGTGGTATTTCACAGGCCTTGATCACCACGGCTGCCGGTTTGAGTGTGGCCATTGTGGCGTTGATTTTTCACCGTTATTTCCGCGGCCGCATAGATGAGCTGGTGGTGAAGATGGAAGAAGAGGCGATTAAAATGGTGGATGTATTACACAATAATCGCCCGCCTGCGAAGACGAGTAAAGCAGCCAGAACAGCGGGGAAAGCGGCTTGAACCTGAAGCCCAAACGTAACGATGAACTGGAGCTGAACCTCACCCCACTGATCGATGTGGTGTTTCTGCTGCTGATCTTTTTTATGGTGTCGACCACCTTTGAAAAAACCGCGCGTCTCAAGGTTGACCTGCCACAGGCCTCCGCCGAGGCAGAACAGCAACCGGCAGAAAAAATCATTCTGGGGATTGATGTGCAGGGCCGTTACTATATCAATGACCGCCAGCTGGTTAACACCCAGCTTAAAACCCTGAAAATGGCGCTTAGCAAGGTGGCAGGGGATAACAGGGAGATGCCGGTGGTATTGCGCGCCGATGCCAAAACCCCGCATCAGGCAGTGGTCACCGCGATGGATGCAGCCTCCCAGGTGGGACTGACCCGACTCTCGATTTCGACCCTCGAAACCCAGCCCGCAAAGTAATCATGGAAACAGGCACTATGTCCAGTGAAGCCGGGGTCGTTAGCTCCAAGATCACCTATCGCCGACTTTTATCCTACACCTTTGCCTCAAGAGGGGTGTTTGCGCTGTCAGTGCTGTGCATGATTCTGGTGGCCCTGACCCAGCCGGCGTTTGCCGCATTAATGGAGCCCATGCTGGATGGTGGCTTTATCGACCGGGATCGCGAGGTGATGCTGTGGGTGCCGGTTGCGGTGATCGTGGTGTTTTTTGTGCGCACCGTGGCGGGTTTCGCCTCCGACTATGGCATGTCGTGGATCGGTCGCACGATTATCCAGACAATCCGCGCCGAGATGTTCCAGAAGCTGCTGTTATTACCCAATGCCTATTATGATAATACCTCCACTGGTGAAACCATTTCCCGTTTTACTTTTGATGTAGAGCAGCTGGCCACTGCGGCGACCACGGCGGTGACCATTGTGATTAAGGATTCATTGATCATTATCAGCCTGCTGGCGTGGATGTTTTATATCAGCCCCAAACTGTCGGTGATCTTTCTGCTGCTGGCACCGATCCTGGCCATTACCGTATTGATGATTTCCAAACGCTTTCGCGCCATCTCCAAACGCATTCAGCGCTCGATGGGTTCGATTACCCATGTGCTGGAAGAAGCCGTGCAGGCACAACGGGTGGTGAAAATTTTCGGTGGCCAGAATTACGAGCTGGATCGCTTTAACAAAAACAATAACAGTAACCGCCAGCAGAATTTAAAACTCACAGTGAGTTCCTCGTTGAGTACCTCGATCCTGCAGATGATTGTGGGTGTGGCACTGGCCGGCATTATTTTTATGGCGATCCAGGAAGGGGTTAACAGCCAGCTGAGCGCCGGTACCTTTATTGCGTTTATGACTGCGATGATGATGCTGTTCGCACCGATGAAACGCCTGACCAATGTGAATGCGATTGTGCAGAAGGGTATAGCCGCGGCAGAAAGTGTGTTCGAGTTTCTAGATAACTCGCCGGAAAAAGATCAGGGCACTTATACGATCGACAGGGTCAGGGGCGAACTGGAATTCAAACAGCTTGATTTTGCCTACCAGGGGCATGCTGACAAGGCTGTGCTGAAAAATATCAATCTGCATATTCGACCGGGGGAAACCGTTGCCTTTGTCGGGCGCTCCGGTAGTGGCAAGTCGACCCTGGTGAACCTGATTCCACGTCTGTATGACGGTTATCAGGGGCAGATTTTACTCGATGGTGTCGACCTTAATGATTACAGCGTGTCTAATCTGCGTCATCATATTGCCTATGTGGGTCAGGAAATTGTGCTGTTCAATGACACCATCGAGCACAACATTGCCTATGGCGGAACCAATGTCAGTAGCGATAAAGTGATCGAGGCAGCGCGTGCGGCACATGCCTATGAATTTATCGAGAAACTGCCGGAGGGCATGCAGTCGCTGGCGGGTGAAAAAGGTGTATTGCTGTCCGGTGGCCAGCGTCAGCGACTGGCGATTGCCCGGGCGCTGTTGAAAGATGCGCCGGTGCTGATTATGGATGAAGCGACCTCGGCGCTGGATACCGAATCGGAACGTGCCATTCAAAGCGCACTGGAAGTGCTGACAGAAAATCGGACTACACTGGTGATTGCGCATCGCCTGTCGACCATTGAAAATGCCGACAAAATAGTGGTAATGGACAGGGGTGAAATTGTTGAAGTGGGCACCCATGCAGAACTGATCAGCCGTAACGGTGCCTACAGTGCGCTGCATAATATCCAGTTTTCTGACAGCGTAGAGGCCTGATGAAATCACTGCCGCACTACTGGGACAGTATTAATCCGCTTTCCATTCTGCTGTTACCTGTGTCGGGCCTGTTCTGTCTACTGGCGAAATTGCGCGCACTGTTTTATAAAAAAGGCTGGATTGCCAGTTATCGCGCGCCTGTGCCGGTGATTGTGGTGGGTAATATCAATGTGGGTGGCACCGGTAAAACACCGTTGATCATTGAGCTGGTGAAACAGCTGCAGGCCCGTGGACATAAACCCGGTGTGATCAGCCGGGGTTATGGTGGTAACGCCAGCAGCTGGCCGCAACAGGTGACCGTAGAATCTACAGCACAGCAGGTGGGGGACGAGCCGGTGCTGATTTATCAGCGTTGTGCTTGCCCGATGGTGGTTGGACCGAATCGCCGTGCAGACATTGAACGGCTGTTACAGCAGGCAGACTGCGATGTGATTCTGTCCGATGATGGCATGCAGCACTATGCGCTGCAACGTGACCTGGAAATTGCGGTGGTTGATGCACAACGTCAGTTGGGCAATGGCTTCTGCCTGCCATCCGGCCCCCTGCGTGAAACCGCCTCGCGTTTGCTGACAGTTGATCTGGTGTTGCTGAATGGCGGTGGTAGTGCACAGACATCATTCAGCCTGCAGGCCGGCCAGTGTACGCCGGTTGGTAAGGCAGATCTGGCGTCACGCGAGCTGGCTGATTTTAAAAACAGCAAGGTGCATGCGGTTGCCGGTATTGGTCATCCACAACGTTTTTTTAGCATGTTGCAGCAAAACGGCATTGAGGTGATACCCCATGCCTTTGCGGATCACTATGTTTATCAGCATGATGATCTGCAGTTTAACGACCAGTTACCGGTACTGATGACCGAAAAAGATGCGGTAAAATGTCACGAGTTTGCACTGAACCAGCACTGGAGTGTGCCGGTTACCGCAAAATTATCAACGCTGGCACAACAACGGCTGGATCAGCTTTTACAGCGCCTGTTCTGAATCACGCAGGGGATGGTCATGTGATGATTCCGGCAATTGCGCAAA
>JBFFND010000107.1:0-7316 GCA_041563375.1 Gammaproteobacteria bacterium
CCCACTTCACGAGGTGGCGTTGGTTTAACCACCAGCAGGTAATCGCCTGCCTGTGGCAACTGCAGTGTGCCAGTGATGACCAGTGCGGCCAGTGGGTAAACCGATGGGTCCTTATGTTGATCAAACATGCCCGCACTGTGGTGACCGAAATGCTGCGGGGTGAGCCTGATCGGCATGGTCAATGCCATACGTCCTTCACGCAGTGGTGGCTCTGTCGGGTCGAATACTGACTGCTGTGATAACCAGTAGCGGGTCATCAGCCGGGCAGACGCATTCACGCTGGTTTCATTGCGAGCAGCCAATGTCGGCTCGGCGCGGTCTTCATTGTCCGTTTGCGCAGTGATCCCGCTATGGGCTTCAAGCCGTTCGATACGCTGTTCAAGGCGCTCGATCATCTGCTGCAGTGCCTCTATATCTGTATCCGCTGCCTGGATGTAAAGTGGCAGGGCGAGCAGGAAAAACCCCGACAAAAGTTTACCTCGCATTATTGCTCCTCGATATTATAGCGCTTCATTTTTCGCCACAGGGTGGATTTATCGATGCCCAGGATTTCCGCCGACAGTGTACGATCACCACCCTGCTCACGCAGTGTTTTGCGGATAAAGTAGGCTTCTATTTCTTCCAGGCTCTGCGGCGCGACAAAATCCAGTGAGCGTAACTGGCTGCCCTCTTCGTCTGCCAGTTCGGCAGGCAGGTCTTCTTCGTTAATGCGATTACCCATCGCCATAATGGTCATGCTGAGCACCACATTTTCCAGCTCACGCACATTACCGGGCCAGTCGTGTCGCATTAATGCGGCCAGCACCTTGGTTGACATGCCGTTGAGGTTTTTACCCAGCCGGGTGGCATGACGATTAAGAAAGAAATTGGCCAGTAGCGGAATGTCCTGACGACGTTCACGCAGTGCGGGCAGGCCGATATCCACCACCTTGAGGCGATAGAATAAATCCTGGCGAAATTCGCCGGACTTGATCATTTCCGGCAGATTTCGATTACTCGCGGTAATCACCCGCATATTGACATTTTGTGCTTCGGTGTCACCAATGCGGTAATAACTACCATCCTGTAACACACGCAACAGCTTGGCCTGCAACGACAGCGAGGCATTATTGACTTCATCAAGAAACAGCGTGCCGCCATTGGCCTGTTCAAGCAGGCCGACCTTGTTTCGGTCGGCACCGGTAAATGCACCCTTTACATAACCGAACAGCTCACTTTCAATAATGTTTTCCGGTATGGCGGCACAGTTCACTGCAACAAACGGCTGATCGCTGCGCTCGCTCAATGAAAATATTTTTCGTGCCACCAGCTCCTTGCCACAGCCGCTTTCACCGGAGATGAGCACATTACAGTCGTAGGCTGCAGCCGCTTCAATCAGCTTTTCCACCTTTGCCATAGCCAGTGACTGACCATATAACAGGCGGTACTTTTCCTGCAGTTCATCATTGTCCTGCGATCGCAGCTTTTCATTTTCCATGCTGAGCCGGTAATAGGACAGCGCACGCTCAACTGTATGATATAACTCATCGTTATCAAACGGCTTGCGGATATAATCAAAGGCACCCGCTTTAAGTGCCTGAACCGCCGATTCGACCGTACCATGCCCGGTCACCATCACAACCTGGGTGCGTGGATTTGCGCGACGTGCAAAATTAAGAATATCGTGACCGTCTACAAACGGCATTTTAAGGTCGGTTACTACCACCGCCACATTTGCGTTGGCCTCAATTAAATCAAGTGCATGCTGTGGACTGTCTGCGGCAATGACCCGCGCATCCAGCTTATCAATCACCGCAGCAACCAGTTCACGCATGCGATCATCATCTTCTGCAATGATAATCAATGGCTGTTCAGTTTCTGTTACTTCTGTGCTGCTCTTCAACTCTTAACTCCGCGTAACTTCACAACAAAACGTGCACCATCCTTGTAGCTGTGATCCAGTTCCAGTGATGCACCACGGCGACTCAACATAGCCTGGCTTATTGACAGCCCCAGCCCTGTGCCCTCGCCGGTTTCTTTTGATGTGTAAAATGGCTCGAATATTCGACGTCTGTCTTCAGCTGGAATACCAGGCCCGTTATCCTCAACAATTAATTCAACTCCCCGTGCGCCAATCACCCGTGTCACCACACGAATCAGGCCATCTTCACGATCTTCCAGTGCATGGGATGCATTCAGCAGTAAATTGGATAAGGCGATATCCAGTTCACCGCAGGGTATTTCCACCGAGGGCAAATCATCTGCCAGATCCAGCTCGATACGGGTAGCCTGCCGCTTTAACATGCAGGTTAAAAATGATTCAACCATTTCCCTGATCAGGGTATTAATGTCACAGGCCTCATCGGTGCAACTGTCCCGCCGTGCGTAACTGAGCAGGTCATTAATAATACGTGAACAGCGTTTGGCCTCATCCGCAATAATATTCGAGTACTTTGATTTTTTTTCCTCGTCCATATCATTGCTGGCAAACAACTGTGAATAGCCGAGTATATTGCCCAGTGGCGTATTCAGCTCGTGCGCAATACCCGCCGCCAGTTGCCCCATTGCCACCAGTTTTTCCCGGTTATACACCGAGTCCAGCAAGCGTTGATAATCCGTAATGTCCTGCAGAGTGATCACCGCATCCACTTCCGCGGCATCCTTTGAGTAGAAAGCGATATTGATCGAAATATACCGCTCAAGTCCTGCGACTTCAGTATGGATCACATAGTTTTCTACCGGGTGTTTATATAAAAATGCATCACGCAGTGCATCCTTGTCATTCGGTTCCAGTTCAAATACATCAAACAGCATTTTACCCAGCAGTATGTCTGCATCACATTTAAAAAGTTCCACCGCCTGCGGGTTAATATTCACCACAATCAGGTCGTCGTCCACCGCGAGCAAAGCACCGGGCATACTGCCCAGCAACACATCCATTTTATTGCGCTCTGTAACGACACGCTGCTGGCATTTTTCTACCATGCTGAACATGGTCCTTAGATTCTGCATCATGGTGTTGTAATCGTGCACCAGCTGACGTGACAATGAGCCGCCACAACTGGCCTCAACCAGGTTGGTTAAAGTCCCTTCATGGGCATCAAGTACCGCCTCATGCAATCGCGCCATGGTTTTACGGTGCATTAAAAGAAAAGTTACTGCCAGCAATAACAGCAACTCCAGCACAATCAGTGCCGCATGTGTAGATGACCAGGAGAAATTCTCCTGGCGTAAAAAAAAGATGACCGTGACCAAAGGGGCAGTCACGGCCATTAACAGGAGTGTCTTAAGTAATAAATCGAAAAAACGAGGCATTATGTTTAACTAACCATTCAACGATCCGAGATGGGCAAATTATACTACAAATCACCCATCCCTGAGCGCCGCTGGTTAAGTGAGCCCACCCGCGCAAACGGGCAGGGCTCAGTCGCCCTGACTGTTAAAAGATCATCTGCAAACCCAGTGTGACCTGGTCAAAGTCACGCAAAGCTGCATTGGTGGTGCTTTGTTGATCAAACTCGGTTGATGTAATATCAAGTGTCACTTTCAACTGTTGACCATTGATGTAGTAGTTGGCACCTAAATTACTGACGTCCTGATCTGATAGACCGGTGCCTGCACCATACTCAATCTCAGTCATTTTGGCATACAGCTGTAGCCTGCCCATGCCCACTGGCTCGGGGAACATATAACCCAGTTTTGCATAACTGCCTTCACGCTCTACCCATGGGTTCAGGGTTGGATCCGGATCAGCAGGATAACCATCCACACTGTAATCAAACGCCGCAGCCGAAGCTGTCACCGTACCGAATGAATAGGGATATTCAAAAAACACATCGACCGTAGTCGCTTCATAGTCTTTGGCGTCTGTAAGGCTGCCGAAATCACCATAGGCGATATTTGCCTGTGAGTCGAATGCTGCACCAACGGTGAATACTTTCTGTGTACCCAGATAGGTACCACGGTAGCCATAGGAATATTCAGGGTCCAGCAGGCTTACATGCACACGACCGGTAATTCTGGGTGAGGACTCAACTACATTGTCCCCTTCACGACCATCGGTAATTGCGAGGCGATACTGGAATTTTGCATCGGCAAGATTACCCCACACGGCCACACCGGTATCACGGGTACCACCATAGGGCGTATAAGGCAGTGAGTCACCACGATCCAGGGTTAATGGCTCAAGACAGGCTTCCAGGTTTTCACGGCTGAAGGTATTTTTAAATCGGCCCAGAATAAACCGGTAACTGTCACTTGGATCAATCGTCAGATAAGCATCGCGGTAATAAACTGAACGACCGTCGACCCCACCCTTGCTGTCATTACCCGCTTCCAGTTGTGCATAGAAACCAATGTAGTCATTGTACTGACCCAGGAAGGTTATACGGTTACGACGCAGGAACGAGTCATTCACATCGCCATCATCATTTGCCGATGTATAGTCACGGCTCTGGTTCCACATCTGTACCGCATAGGTGATTTCCATGTAGCCCTGATCCCCCACCTGAAAACTCGGGCCGGCAATGGCTGCCTGCTGCACGCCTGCACCACTCAGTGCAAATGCAAGGGCTGCGAATAACGGGCGTTTGGTCATGTTACGATTATCTTTCATTTGTGATCTCCCTCATTGGCCTTATTTGTATTTATCAAGCAGCGCCTGAGCATCGCCATCGGTGTGACAGGTCACACAGGTTTCTTCTGACTTGGCTCGTGGGTCTCCAATAAGATCCTTGTGCGCCATATTCTTCAGCATCAAACGCTCATTACCCTTATGGCAACCAACGCAGGAATGGTTAACCGATGCATGCTGCTGGTGCCAGCTGGCATCGGACGGTTTATCGGCACGCTTGCCACTATGACATTTGAAACAGGAAGAAGCCCCCAGACCACAGGCATTGGCAACCGGAATCGGCGAATGAGCGAGCATTTTTTCGTGTACATTTTCCAGCACTTCACTGCTCCAGCTACCGTCATCCGCAACCGGCGTACCGTTCACGCTGATATGACCTGCATAGCTTGCCCATACCACGGCCACTACCGGCACCAGCAATAATGGCAAGCCAACTCTAAGCAGGGATTTTTTCCACTTGCCGAGTCTGTTACTTATCTGTTTCATTTTTCCTCCGAGTCTCTCTTCTGAGAAGCGTCTAATTGTTGTGAGTGTTGAGCAGAACCATTGTTTTCTGAGACCTGTTGTGTGTTGTGAGCACTCTGTTTGATGATGTCCTTTTCACTCAACCCCCTGGCACACATACAAACAGGTCCGTTTTTAAACTTTAATTTAGGCGAACGATCTTTATCATTGTCAGCTGCCTGTAATGAGGTGCTGACCAGCAACAATCCTGCAATGATTAAAATACGCATGCTTCACCTTCAACTTGCACCTGGCCTATACAAAGCACTTCTTGTGCCAACCTCATATATCCAGTAATTTCAATGAGTTAGGAAAATATAGCGATTTCATGCCATTGCATGAGCTGATGCACATTGCATATCACTTCAATTTGCAATGCGTCCGATTGAAAGTTCCGCGGCAATAAACTCATATTCCACCGCCCTGGCCTCATCAATCGACTGCTGCAGCAGTGACAGGGTCTCTGCGTGTAGTTTATTGTGGTTGTGTTGCAGGTAATCCTCGAAGGTGCGGACATAATGCTGGCGCGGTGCCACGCGGATACGCAGGCGGAGCCGGTTGTAATCAGTCATATTTTGCAATTTGCCACTGAGCTGGATTGATTCCCCCGGTGCCAGGCGCTTGTCGAAAATTTCTTCGGTCAGCGCCAGATTCACCCGCCAGGCAACAATATGCCGTGCCAGCTCGTGTACTCTACCCTCGGCATCCAGCACTTCAAGATGCAACATGATTTCCGGCACCATATAGGTGGGGAAATAATGTCCGGCTCCCGTGTTACTAACCTGCGCCTGCAACTGGTAAACCCCGTCGGCAGACCGTTGCGCCGCCAGCTCTACCGTTAACGCAGAACGGGTCATCTCCTTATCATGAATGCCACGCCAGACATGCTGACGCCCTGGCATATGGCAGGACTGGCAATGCTGTCCCTGTTGTGCAAAATCCGTGGCCAGCCACTCCTGGTAAGTGTTCTCCCTGAGCTTGCCATTTACCCGCGGCCCGTCTTCCTTAAACTGATGGCAATTGGCACAGAAACGGCTGTCGGAATAGGCTTCATGCTCTTCAAAACCTCCATGCACATTGCGATCTACATCCGGCCTGCTCGCCACCGGCCCATGGCGGACATGGGCACGCACATGACAGGCGGCACACACCAGTCCCTGTCGATGCAGGTTCTCGGGAATATAATCCGGCGGTGCACTGCGGCTGCTGGACCAGCCCCGCTCCTGTGAAAACAGCGCCAGCTGTTCTGTCATCGGTGCATGGCAACGCAGGCATGACTGCGCGGTTTTCATATCGGTTAATTGCAATTGCCAGCGAATACCCGGCCCCATGGTATGGCTGTGCAGACTGCTGCGCCATTGCGCAAACTGATCGGCATGGCACTCGCCGCAGGAAGCGGGATCCAGCGAGGCTTCAAGCGTGGAAAAATCTGCCGGGGGTTCTCCCTGTGCAGGTATGGGATAAGCCCAGTGGCTTTGCAGGAATTCATCCACCGAGGTTTTATTGCTGAATAACTGATTCAGTTTGAAGCCATTGCCGATAAGCAATGCCAGTGTGATAACCACAGCAATACCCACCGCAATCATTACCAGCCTGGCTGGCAGACTGCTTAATTTTAATTTCACTACAAACACCTCAAACTGAGAATATCCATCGAATAAACTGCATCTAATAAAACAATATGCTCGTCAAATAAAACTAACAGATATGCAACATCCGATAAATAAAAAATCATCGCTAAATTTAATGATTAAACAAATAAAAAAGGCAGCTCGTAAACGAGCTGCCTTGCAGGAGTCAAATCTGATATCGCTGGTAATTAAAAATCACTCAACGACATGACCACAGATTTAACCACAGGGGTTTGCCGGAATAGATACACCTGAACCACCAGAAGAAGCCGTGCTTGAGGAGCTGGTTATGCCCTTATAAGCTTTATCTTCTTCAATGATCTTGTTGGCCGATGCAGCATAGGCATCGGTGATATAACCCGCATCGGTTGATGTGCGTTCTGCAACCGGCGTAGTATGCACAGTAAACATACTCCAGCTTGCTTTATCTGTACGCCAGGGTGAATTAATCGGCATCATCAGATCACCCTGATCATTGAGCTCTGCAGCAAGTGAGTGCCATTCAAACATTGCACCATCATAAAACCGCGTAGGCAAACCCAGAATAGTTGAAGTAGCACAACCGGGAA